>JBATIW010000368.1:0-3836 GCA_049668005.1 Maribacter sp. | reverse complement strand
CGTCATTACAGGTCCAGTTTTAATGGCAGCCGGTACTACCCTAAGTATCCCAGCTGGGATGACTATTAAGGCAGAGCCTGTTGGGGTTAATGCCTATATTGCTATTCAACAGGGAGCTCAAATTAACGCTGTTGGTACAAGCTCTAACCCAATAGTCTTGACCTCCAATGCAGGAAGTCCTTCTTCTGGGGATTGGGGTGGACTTGTTTTGTGCGGTAGGGCGCCTATAAATTCCACAGCCGATGGTTCCGAAGACACTGCAACTTCTGAGGTAGGAGGATTATCCTATGGAGGAAATACGCCAACAGATAGTTCCGGAAACCTACAGTATATGAGAATTGAATACGCTGGAGGAGCTGTTGATGGTAATGCTGAATTAAACGGTTTGTCCGTATACGGAGTTGGAACCGGAACGACTATCGACTATGTCCAGGTTTATGAAGGTTCTGATGATGGGTTTGAATTTTTTGGAGGGACAGTAAATGCAAGTCATTTAGTTGTAGTTAACGCTGAAGACGATTCTATTGACTGGACGGAAGGTTTTATAGGCACCCTCACAGACATATATGTACAGCATGGGGTGTCTCATGACAAAGCCTTTGAAAGTGATGGGTATAATACAGACTTTAGCAACGAAGGCGGGTATTTTTCCGCTCCAAACGTTACTAATGTTACCGTAGTTGGCGCTAACGATGCTAGTGAAGCCATACGCCTAAGGGCTGGCACTCAGGGTATCTTCACCAATGTTGTACTAAATGATTTTGACGAGGGATTTGATCTTGATGGTGATACAGGGGATAACCCAACGGGGCAGGGTGTTTTAGATGCAAATCTTTCTGTTATTGACGTTACTTTTAATAATGTCACTACCAAGTTAAAAAATGATACCGGATATACTTTTACTGAGGCCGATTTTATTGCAGGTGATGGTAATGGAACAGGAACTGATATTTCTTCATGGGGTTCAGGTTGGACTGTAGGCATCAATTAATCCATAAAAAGTTGAATACTTTAATTAAAAAGCCCCGCTTTTCAGCGGGGCTTTCTTTTTTATGGGTTTAGAACCAAGCTTCTGCCCCAGATGTATGCTCAAATTACTTAATCTTTATTTTACCGAATTTTAATCTGTACGTAACTTTAAGTTTACACTGTACTGCGTTCTTTGCACAAAAGTAGAAACAAAAGGATGAAAAATTTATTTCTTGTAGGCGCTTTTCTAGTAATGGCCATAGGTCTTGCTCAAACTCAAGGCACGATTAAAGGAAATGTTCTTGACAACGAGATGCAGAACGAGCCTTTGCTCTTCGCGAATGTGCAACTTAAGGGTGCTGACAAAAAAACGGAAACGAATTTTCATGGCAACTTCGAATTCAATAACATAGAAACTGGCAAGTATACTTTAGTTGTGAGTTATGCTGGTTATGAGACTATGGAAATACCGGTTGAGGTCCTTGCAAACAATGTAACAAGGGTAAAGCAAGGACTGAAGGCAAAGACGATTGATCTTACTACTATATTAAGTCTGGCGCGCTCAAATGACCGTACTTCCAAATCTGTTTCAGAACAAGGTCTTAAAAAATAAGATTCATATAATTTCAGTCTTTAATAATCAAAATATAAAAAACCGCCTATAGGCGGTTTTTTATATTTTATATTGTATGAACGATTAATCCTTACTTACTATACCTGTTGTATTTTTAGTATTGACAATACCTGCAATGGCATTATTATTATAATCAACCTCTTTTAAAACATCATTGCTCCAGAATAGCCATTTGCCCACTTTCTGACCACTAGCATATGACCCAACGGAAATCTTTTGGCCGTCTTGGTTATAGCTTAACCATTCACCATGTAATTTTCCAGCCAAATTGAAAGTTCCTTGCTGACTTATCTCCCCATTATCGTGAAAATAAGTTGCCTCGATCAAATTAGTATCTTCGTTCAACGTTAATTCTTTATCCTTTTGTGCAAAAGTAACTGCTGTGGTTAGCAGTAGCGTTATAAGAAATATCGTGTTTTTCATGTCATTATCCTTAAAATATTGTGTTACAAATATAGTTATTTTACCATTAGATTACCTTTACTTAACATTAAATTTACATTAAAATTGTCTTAAAGGTAATTTTAATCCCAATAAACTCCTTAATGGAAGCTTAATCATTACTTAATATTAGGATTACACATATATTCGTCTAAAAGCCCACCTTTGAGAAGTCTTATAAGACAATTATTAATTTCATAATATTTATTAGTTTTTGTCGACTAGTATTATGGGTAATAATGACTGCCTTTGGCCAAGGCAGTTTTTTTATATGATAAACAATAGTTCATTTTTTACTTGAATATTAACATTTCATTAACATTGTAGTAGCTTTAGTTTTTGTCCATTTGTCGTAGACAAAAACTAATGTATAATGAAATTAAATGACTTGGCATTTGGCCTATTCTTGGTTTTATCATATTTGACTTATTCACAAGAAACCAATGCTCCTGAATTTGGAAAAGGCCTGTTCAACCTCGTTGGCAAAGACAGTACTTTTAGCATGAAAATTGGGACTCGTATGCAACTTCTTTCAGTAAGCACCTGGGATGAAGGAGCCGATGGTGGTTGGGTAGATCCCAATCAGAACTTTCTAGTACGCAGAGCACGACTAAAATTCGATGGTTTTGCCTATACGCCAAAACTTAAATACAAAATTGAATTAGGCCTCTCTAATCGTGATATGTCAGGTGTTTCAGAGTATACTCGAAATACCCCACGGTATATCCTTGATGCGGTGGTCATGTGGAATTTCTACGAAAACTTTGAACTGTGGGTTGGTCAAACCAAATTGCCAGGTAATATCGAACGTGTTATATCTTCAGGTAATCTTCAACAAGTAGACCGCTCCTTGGTGAACAGTAGATTTAATATTGACCGTGATGTCGGATTACAGTTACGTCATCATTTTTTACTCGGCAATAATTTCATGGTTCGAGAAAAATTGGCTTTTTCCCAAGGGGAAGGTAGAAACGTCACCAATGGCAATCTAGGTGGACATCAGTATACGGGCCGATTGGAATTCTTACCCTTTGGCGAGTTCACAAGTAAAGGTGATTATAGCGGAAGTGATTTAAAGCGTGAAGAAAAACCAAAGTTAATGTTGGCTGTAAATTACGATACTAACAAAAATGCCGTAAAAACCCGAAGTAATTTGGGCTCTTACATGACCAATGACGTGGGGTTCCATGAAACCGATATAAATACTTTCTTTTTTGATGGCATGTTCAAGTACAACGGTTTTTCATTTATGTGGGAATATGCTAATAGGGATGCAGATGACCCAATCGCCAGAAATTCCGATGGTACGGAGACAGGTGATGTGGTTTGGGTAGGTGATGGCCTAAATCTGCAGTCCGGTTATCTATTAGCTAAGGATTGGGAGATTTCGGGTCGTTACACGAATATAAACCTCGATGATATTACAGGAAGAAATGCCGAAACCCAATATACACTGGGACTATCAAAATACATCGTGGGACATAAGCTAAAAGTACAAACAGATTTGAGCTATCTTTCGGTTGATGGCGGCAATGACGAGTTGATGTACCGTTTGCAGTTGGATGTACATTTTTAAAACAATTTTGTAGTATATTTATTAGCATTATGATTAACCTTTTTTATACCTATACCAACTAAACTAGATTATGGATAATATTTATTTTTTAATGATCATCGCACTCGCTGTATTAGCGATTGCAGATCTTGTCGTTGGCGTTAGTAATGACGCCGTGAATTTTTTGAATTCCGCCCTAGGTTCAAAGGCCATTTCCTTTAAAACCATAATGATCGT
>JBATIW010000367.1:0-3557 GCA_049668005.1 Maribacter sp. | reverse complement strand
ACACAACATAATTTCTTGGAACGTTTTAGGGCCATTTCAAACCCTTTTTTCGCCAAGCGTTGTATTTCGAATCTTTGGTAGGTCATGGTATCGTAAGCCGTGTCACCACCATCTTTTCTTCCTCTTTCCCCAAAATAAAAGCCGCCTGTCAATTCCCGTAGGATAATCAAATCTGTTCCTTCGATACGTTCACGTTTTAAAGGGGATTTATCAATTAATGATGGGAAAGTAAAGGTGGGACGTACATTCGCGAACAAACCTAATTTTTGCCGCATCTTCAATAGCCCTTGTTCAGGTCGAACTTTGGCAGATGGATCATTGTCAAAACGAGGATGGCCAATGGCACCGAATAAAACAGCATCCGCATTGGCGCATATTTCATGTGTCTCATCAGGGTAAGGTTCTCCAACCGCATCAATGGCAGCAGCTCCTGTCAAGGCGGGCGTCCAGTTGATTTCGTGCTTGAATTTTTTTGCAATTGCATTCGATACTTTTACAGCTTGATCAATTACTTCAGGACCTATGCCGTCTCCTGCTAAAAGGGCTATATTCAATTTCATTTAATGATATTCTATTTAGTATTATATAATATTCAACATTTTTTCGGTAGCCTTAATCGCTGATACAGTTTGATCAGAATCCAAACCACGTGTAACGAATTCTTCACCATTGTTATCCCAAGATATGATGGTTTCACAAAGGGCATCCGAATTACTTCCTGGAGGAATTCTAACTGCGTAATCCGTAAGTTTAGGGAATTCCTTTTTCTTTAGTTTGTAAATTTTTCGGAGTGCATTGACAAAGGCGTCATACTGTCCATCTCCTTGGGCATGGGCTTCATAAAGTTCTCCATCAATCTCCACAGATACGGTCGTAGAGGGCTTTAACCCTTTGGAGTGGGTAAGGACATACGATTTTACGAATACCCTTTTTTGAGAATCCCCACTGTTCAATACATCAGAAATGATATAGGGCAAATCATCTTTTGTCACTCGTTCTTTCTTGTCTCCAAGCTCTATGATCCGTTGGGTAACCTTTTTGAGCTCCTCTTCGTTCAACGTCAATCCCAATTCTTGGAGATTCTTCTGAATGTTCGCTTTGCCAGAGGTTTTTCCTAATGCATATTGACGTTTCCTGCCAAATCTTTCAGGCAATAAATCATTAAAGTAAAGGTTTTTTTTACTATCTCCATCTGCATGTATACCAGCAGTTTGTGTAAAAACATTATCACCTACAATAGGTTTGTTGGCGGGAATACCGAAACCGGTAAATGCAGATACCAATTTACTCACCTTGTGCAACGAACATTCCTTAACAGCTATTTCAACTTCTGGTAGAAAATCATTAATAACCGCTACGGCACTCGCCATTGGTGCATTGCCTGCACGTTCACCCATTCCGTTTACGGTAAGATGCAAACCATGACAACCTGCCTTAACAGCTTCCATCACGTTGGCTACCCCCAAATCATAATCGTTATGCCCATGAAAATCAAAATGTGAGTTGGGATATCGTTGTATTATTTCTGAAAGAAATTCATATGTTTCAGCATACGTAAGGATACCCAATGTATCAGGCAATAAGATACGCTCGATTGGTTGTTTGGTTAAAAAATCCAAATATTGTAAAACATAATCTTTCGAATTTCGCATGCCATTGCTCCAATCCTCTAGATAGACATTCGTTTTAATCCCCTGTTCAGTAGCAATTTTCAAGGTTTTGGAAATATCAGCAAAATGTTGTTCAGGCGTTTTTTTGAGCTGATGTGTAAGATGGTTCAACGAACCTTTGGTCAACAGGTTTTGTACTTTGGCACCTGCTTTTTTCATCCATTCCAAAGAAACACCCCCATCTACGAAGGTCAGAATTTCAATACGTTCGAGACAATCTTGTTCCGCAGCCCATTTCGTAATTTCCTGCACTGCCTTTAATTCCCCGTCAGAAACCCTGGCAGAGGCTATTTCAATGCGATCAACCTTAAGTTCATCCAGGAGTAGTTTGGCCAGCGTTAATTTTTCGGAAACAGAAAAAGACACCCCAGAGGTTTGTTCCCCGTCACGTAACGTGGTGTCCATTATTTCAATGGTTCTTTTTTTCATTTTCTTGGTATTCGTCATTGCGAGGCGTTTCTCCAAAATTTAATCTAGCCTGAAGATTATAGCGCCGATGCAATCTGTTGAACATACTACATGAATTCAACGGATAGCTTCGTCACGAAAATGCTCCTCGCAAAGACGTATTTTAAAAAGGTCTCGTCTTTGCAAACTCTTGAATGGCTCCTTTGATATTCAACAAATAGTCGATATCATCAAATCCATTGGTCATATTTCCTTTTTTGTAATCGTTGATATCGAAAGCCTCACTTTCTCCGGTGGCCAAAATACGTACCTTTTGATTTACAAGACTAACTTCAAATTCCGTATCTGGATTTTTTTCAATCTCCGTAAATATTTTTTGAAGGAATTCCGCGCTCACTTGAACAGGTAAAACTCCAATATTCAAGCAATTGCCTCTAAAGATATCCGCAAAAAAGCTGGAAATCACACATCGGAATCCGTAGTCATACACAGCCCAAGCTGCATGTTCCCGTGAAGATCCCGAACCGAAGTTCTTTCCGCCTACTAGTATTTTTCCGCTGTACTTCGCATGGTTCAAAACAAAATCTTCCTTTGGCGAACCATCTTGATTGTAGCGCCAATCCCTGAAAAGGTTATCTCCGAAACCTTTACGTTCCGTAGCCTTTAAGAAACGTGCGGGTATAATTTGATCCGTATCCACATTCTCTATGGGCAGAGGAACCGCTGATGATGTTATCGTTGTGAACTTATCGTATGCCATTTTCTATTTGCTTTGCGCAAGACGCCATTCGCTATGCGCTGATTATTTTATATTATATCTTTTGAATTAAATTATTTATACTTCTTTTAACTTTATTCACATCATCATATATCTGTGTATGTGTTACTTCGTCTAAATACCCTAGGTCATTTGCTAGAATAGTAAAATACTCCAATTCCGTAGATGAGCCCCTTGCAATTATCAAGAATCTTTTAAACTCGGCATCTGACTCCCTTCCACAACCTTCTGAAATGTTTGAAGGTATGGAATAAGCCGCCCTACGCATCTGACTTATTAGTCCAAACTGCTCTTCATTTGGAAATGCTTTTGTCACATCATAAATTTTCAATGTTATCTTGTGTCCTAATTTCCAAACATCATATTTACTATAGTCCCTCATTTCTCTTTGCGTTTAGCGCACAGCGCAAAGCGTTCAGCATTAAACGGTTTCCATCTCCATGAGCTCTCTCGGATCCGTAACCTTTCCGGTTACTGCCGCAGCAGCTGCTACTAAGGGACTAGCGAGTAAGGTTCTAGAACCAGGACCTTGTCTGCCTTCAAAGTTTCTGTTTGATGTACTTACAGCCAATTTTCCGGAGGGTACTTTATCATCATTCATAGCCAAACAAGCCGAACAGCCGGGCTCACGGAGTTCGAAGCCTGCTTCCGTTAGAACATCAAAAATTCCTTCTTCCTTGATGGCCGATTCTACTTTGTGG
>JBATIW010000366.1:0-3522 GCA_049668005.1 Maribacter sp. | reverse complement strand
GAACTATCCTATGAAAAATGTGTCTTGGAGACGGGCAAAAGGCAGCCAGAGGCAATTCAATTATATACCAAAAGTGGTTATAAAATTATTCCCAATTATGGGCAGTACAAAGGCATAGCCAATAGTATATGTTTCGAAAAGATATTGAAACTTTTATAGAAGTATGACATATGTCATAATTTGTTGTTGTCGTAGGTTTTAGTTTTGTAGTTTTTTGGATACTTTTTAAAAATGAGATTGAAGGGTACTTAAAAAGATACAATCCAGTAGCGATTAATTATGACGAAAACACATTCATTCCATATCCCGGTTATGGGAATAGGATTCACAGTTGATACCCCATTAAAAGTTGCCCAGTATGGCATAGATTCAGTTATTTCACTTGTTGATGACATTCTTTTGGAAAAATTAAGGAAGATGTATTGCGAGCTTTATGAATTGCCGTACAAGGAAATTACTGATAAAATTGAAGATTTCAGGGCTAAAAGAATTACATCCTACCTCAATATGATCAATGCACTTACTGAAAGTAAATTTGAGGAAATAAAAAATTCAGCATTAAATAAAAGCCTAGAGGTAAAAGAGTATTTAAACATGTTACCTGATGGCACTGCCATAAAAAAGGAATTCAAGAATCTTACGGACAAGTATTTTAATATCAATGAAGCAGGGGAATGGATAAAGGACAATTTATCCCTTGGTAGTATAGATGTTAATATTATGACCAAGGTAGATAAGGTAAATTATTCAAAAGGCGAAAAACTGCCTTCAGAATATAATGATGCCCATGCTGCTTTAAGGGGTTTTGCTGAAAGTGACTTAAAATCATCTGTAATTCTTTCTGCCGGAATGAGTCCGAGGTTATATGGGTATATTGAAAATTTCGAGGATTTTTACCCAGATGAAAATGGCAATATCAAAAAGAAAATCGTGCTAAAGGTCAGTGATTTTCGTTCGGCTTTCATCCAAGGTAAGTTCTTGGCTAAAAAAGGACTTTGGGTATCAGAATACCGAATTGAATCTGGTCTGAATTGCGGTGGACATGCTTTTGCAACAGATGGCTATCTTCTAGGGCCTGTTTTAGAAGAATTCAAGGAAAAAAGAAATGAATTGATCGAATCTACTTATGGTATTCTCGTACAATCATTAGAGAGTAAAAAGCGCCATATACCCAAAGCTGTTTTACCCCTTAAAATTACGGCACAAGGAGGTGTTGGTACTGCAGAGGAACATCAATTTCTTATTGATAATTTTGAACTGGATTCCGTGGGATGGGGTACGCCATTTCTTCTAGTGCCAGAAGCAACAACGGTTGATAATCCTACCTTGGACAAATTAATAGGCGCTAAGGAAGAAGATCTGTATTTGAGTAACATTTCTCCTCTCGGGGTTCCTTTCAACACACTTAAAGGAAATACCAAGGATGTGGAAAAAGAGGCTTTAATTACTAAAGGAAGACCAGGTAGTTCATGTCCTCGGAAGTTCGTTTCGTTAAATAATGAATTTACCGAAAAGGATATTTGTGTTGCTTCAAGACAATATCAGCACTTGAAATTGAAAGAATTGGACGATGAAGGTGTATCAAAAAAGGAATATAAAAAAAGGTTTGAAAAAATTGTTGACAAATCCTGTATTTGCGTTGGCTTGGGAACTTCTGCACTTTTAGTTAATAAAATTGACACAAAAACTGAGGGTACAGGTGTATCTATTTGTCCAGGTCCTAATATGGCTTATTTTTCAAATTTGATGAGTCTTAAAGAGATAACAGATCATATTTATGGTAGGGCGAATGTTATTTCAAGAGATGATCGCCCAAATATGTTTGTCAAAGAGCTTACCATCTATATTGATTATTTGAAAAATAAAATAGAGGAAGCAAAGGACTCGATTAATAAAAAACAAGAGAATTATCTAAATACATTTGCGAAAAACTTGAACGAAGGTATAAGTTATTACGAGTCATTATTCAATGCCTCAAAAGAAGCCTTTAAAGAGACAAATGCCATTATCTTAGGAGATTTGAACAGTAATCGAAAAAAATTACAACTTTTACATATTGAAATTGGTGAACTTGTAGGGAAGTACAAAATGGACCATTAGCGCTATTCAATTTGTAATGGCCGGACTTCGGCTTAGCAGGTCATTGGGTGATGAGCCACATAAAAAAATGGCATTTTAAGATATAATTGATTATTTCATTTTTGAATACCTCGAGTGATGTTGGTTTTGACCAGTCCATTCCCTAAAAAGCACCCATTGGTCTTCCAACTGGTGTAAATATGCATTGAAAACTAGCTGATTTGTTTAAATTTGACCAATGCAAAGATTTATCCCATTTTTGGATTGGGTATCCAAGTACAACAAAGACTTCTTATTAAAAGATTTAATAGCAGGGCTTACTGTGGGGGTCATCCTTATTCCCCAAGGAATGGCTTATGCAATGGTAGCCGGACTTCCTCCCGTGTATGGTCTATATGCTTCGGTATTCCCAGTATTGGTTTATTTGTTTTTAGGTACTTCTAGGCAATTGGCCGTTGGTCCTGTTGCTATGGATTCTCTTTTGGTGGCAGCGGGTTTGGGCACTTTGGCAATAACGGGAGTAGAGAATTATATCGCCATGGCCATATTTTTGGCTTTTTTGGTAGGCGCCATACAATTACTCTTGGGGTTGTTTCGGATGGGTTTTTTGGTTAACTTTTTGTCGAGACCCGTTATAAGTGGTTTTACTTCTGGTGCGGCACTGATTATTATTTTTAGTCAATTAAAGCATTTGCTGGGTACGGATATTGAAAAAAGCATCAAGTTTCATCAACTTGTAATTAACGCTTTTGATAAGTTCGCAGAGACTAACGTATTTGATTTCGCGATTGGAGTCGCTGGGATTCTGATCATAGTACTTCTCAATAAATGGAACAAAAAAATCCCTTCCATTTTAATAGTCGTTGTTTTAGGGATTTTGGGGGTCTATTTCCTTGATCTACAGCAATACAGTGTTAAGATAGTTGGGGAGATACCCCATGGATTGCCGGATTTTCAAGTACCCAATTTCAACTTTCAAAATGCTATGGACCTGTGGCCAATTGCCTTGACATTGGCTTTAGTTGGTTATCTTGAAGCTATTTCAATAGGTAAGGCCATGGAAGAAAGGAACAAAGAGGAAACTATTGATGCAAATCAAGAACTCGTTGCCTTAGGTACCTCGAATATCGTGGGTTCTTTTTTTCAAGCCTACCCGGTACCAGCAAGTTTTTCGCGTTCGGCAATTAGCAATAATGTGGGTGGCAAGACTAATCTTTATGCTTTGTTTAGCGTAATTATGGTAGTGTTGACGCTATTGTTTTTAACACCATTGTTCTATTATCTGCCTAATGCAGTATTGGCAAGTATAATAATGGTTTCCGTATTCGGCCTAATAGATTTTGAGTATCCCAGAACACTATGGAAATTTAGAAAGGATGAGTTGGTAGTATTGATACTTACTTTTTTAATCACCTTATTTGTTGGCATAAAGGAGGGTGTACT
>JBATIW010000365.1:0-3717 GCA_049668005.1 Maribacter sp. | reverse complement strand
TGGGTTTTGACTATAGTCTATATACCTTGGAGCAACATCAAGAATCAGCATTTCCATTGGAAGGAGCACATAGTGCAACGCCATGTTTTGCCTGTCATGTGAGCGAAGATGACGAAAGATGGACGTTCAGGGAATTGGGTGAAACCTGTATAGATTGCCACCAAGATATACATAAGGGTTATATAAGCGAAAAATATTACCCAAAAGATGATTGTAAAAGCTGTCATATCAATGATGCTTGGACCACAGTTGATTTTGACCATGACCAAACAAATTGGCCATTGAACGGCAAGCACATAGAGGTGTCCTGTAGGGAATGTCATTTCATCGAAATAACTGATACTAAGACACATACCGAACAGAAATTTGCTAGCTTGGATACGAAGTGTATTTCCTGTCATGAAAACAAACATGACGAAACCTTTGCAATTGATGGTGTAACTGACTGTACCAGATGCCATGTTACCAGTAGCTGGTTCCCGGAAACATTCAATCACGACCTAACTAATTTTCCACTGGAAGGAGAACATGCAAAAATTCAATGTAGCGCTTGTCATGAGCTTGCCAATACAAGCGGGGAAATTGAAGTAATATATAAAATACAGAAGTTCAGATGTATCGACTGTCACTTACAATAATAGTTCTATTACTAGGCGTTGTGCCCATTCTTGGCCAATCACCACATGGTGAACAGTTGAAGATGGACTGTGTGCGTTGTCATAATCCCTCTAGTTGGAGCATGAACTACCAAACGATACAATTTGACCATGATAAAACAGACTTTCAATTAGAAGGCACTCACCAACAAACCGATTGTAAACTATGCCATAGTTCAATGGTATTTGATCAAGCCCCAATGGATTGTGTTTCCTGCCATACTGATGTGCATAGTCAATCTGTCGGGAATGATTGCATGCAATGCCATGATTCAGAAACCTGGTTGGTCGATAATATTCCTGAACTACATGAAGAAAATGGCTTCCCCTTGATTGGTTCTCACAGTAACCTGAGTTGTGTGGAATGCCATACTTCTGAAACTTCGTTGCGGTTTGATAGAATCGGGAATGAATGTATTAGTTGTCATCAAGAAGATTATGCAAGTACCCAAAACCCAAATCATGTTTCCTCTGGCTATTCAACCGATTGCATTGAATGTCATAATCCATTAGGGTTTGGTTGGGACTCTGAGAGTATCATCCATGATTTTTTCCCTTTAACGCAAGGACATGATATCCAGGATTGTAACCAATGCCATACTACCGGTAATTATGCCGATGCCTCCCCAGAATGCGTAAGTTGCCACCAAAATGATTATGATGCAACAAGCGACCCAAACCATGCAACCTCTGGGTTCTCTACGGATTGTGTAGCCTGCCACACCACCAACCCAGGTTGGACACCGGCAACAATCAACCATGACTTTTTCCCACTCACTTTGGGACATGATATACAAGATTGTACGCAATGCCATGCCACAGGGAATTATGCCGATGCCTCCCCAGAGTGCATAAGTTGCCATCAAAATGAATATGATGCAACAAGCGACCCAAATCATTCAACTTCCGGATTCTCTACGGATTGTGTAGCCTGTCATACTACCAACCCCGGTTGGACACCGGCTACCGTCAACCATGACTTTTTCCCACTCACTTTGGGACACGACATACAGGATTGTACGCAGTGCCACACTACTGGTAATTACACCGGTCTTTCACCAGACTGCGTAAACTGTCACCAAGATGATTATGACCAAACCAATGACCCCAACCATATGGCCGCAAACTTCCCAACGGACTGTGTGGCCTGTCATACAACCAACCCTGGTTGGACACCTGCTGAATTTGATCATGACGGACAATACTTCCCGATATATACCGGAAAACATAGGGAGGGTGAAGCTTGGAACGATTGTGTGGAGTGCCATGCCAACCCAGCGAGTTACGCAGATTTTACTTGCTTTACCTGCCATGGGCAATCAGAAACAGACAATGACCATAGCGATGTCAATGATTATGAGTATGTAAGTACAGCGTGTCTACAATGCCACCCCGATGGCAATAATTGAAATGAATGAAGTATCTATTTAATTCTATAATAGTCTTTATTGTCTTAACCTACAATGTATTCGGTCAAACCGATGACCCTATACTTAGTGGTACGGTCTCTTTTGTGACGTCCAATAATATTTATGTGAAATTTGAAAATACCCAAGCCATAGCCATTGGGGATAGTTTAAAACTAAGCAGTACCAATACAGCTTGTTTGGTGGTGAAAAGTAAATCATCAAGTTCCTGCGTTTGCCAAGTTGTCAACGGTTGCGAAATAAAAAAAGGGGATGAAGTATCCCATAGCCCAAAACCAATGCTTGAAGCAGACCTCCTCGAAGCCCAACCTCAGCAAATATTTGAACCGGAGGTCTTGGAAGTAGATGAGGACCCTATATACAAAGAAAAAATACGAGGTAGAATATCAGCCTCAAGCTATAGTACGTTGGCGAGTGACAGGGATGACCGACATCGGATAATGTCCCGGTTTTCGATTGATGCGAATCATATTAAGGATTCCAAATTTTCGTTCAACACCTACTTGAATTATAGACATATTTTAGATCAGGCAGAAACCTCATCACTACAGAATAATAGTTTTTTAAGGGTCTTTAATCTAGGTGTAAGGTACGATGCCTCTCCTACCCTTTCAGTTACTTTGGGCAGAAATATAAATCCTAAAATATCCTCTATTGGGGCCATTGATGGGCTACAGGTTGAAAAGTACTTTGGAAAGAGTTATGCAGGTGCCATAGTTGGTTTTAGACCTGATATCTTTGACTATGGTTTCAACGCCGATTTATTACAATATGGAGGTTATGTTGGTACTATTACCGATACCGACGTTTTCTATTCCCAAACTACTTTTGGCGCTATTGAGCAGCGCAGCAATGGTGATATTGATAGAAGGTACGTCTACTTACAACATTCGAGTACGATTTACAAAAACCTGAATATCTTTTCTTCCATGGAAATGGACATTTTTAGTAAGGTAAACAATACCACTAAAAATAATCTACGACTCACCAATTTATATGTTTCTGCCAGATATCGATTCAGTCGAAAATTGAACTTGATGCTTTCCTATGATTCCAGAAAACGTATTATCTATTATGAATCCTTTCAAACGGAAATAGAACGTTTATTGGATGAGGACATCGCTAGACAAGGCGCTCGTGCCAGAATAAATTTTAGACCTTATAAAAATATTCTAGCCGGTGTTAGTTATAGTAAAAGGTTCCAGAGTAATAGTGATAATAAATCAGACAACATTCACGGCTATGTTACCCTAACCAAAGTTCCGAATATTGGAGGTCGACTTTCATTGACCTACAATAGGAATGAATCCAATTATTTGGAAAGTAATATAGGTGCTGCACGCTACACAAGGGCATTTTTGAATGGGAGATTAAATACAGACCTTTACTACAGATTGGTTTTTTATGATTATACAAGCGGTATAGATTCCTTGGAACAACATTATTTTGGTACAAGCATGTCCTATAACATCAATCGTAAATTATTAGTCAGTATATCGGGAGAACTTTCTACCTTTAATGACGAAAATAATATTAGAATATACTCCAGAATTGTACAACGGTTTTAACACTGAAAGAAAATGAAAGCTACCTATAAATATACATTTATAATATTGTCAGTCTTGCTCGTAATC
>JBATIW010000364.1:0-4177 GCA_049668005.1 Maribacter sp. | reverse complement strand
AATGAATATCCCGAATTTGAAATTGGGGTTGTTGCCGATTGCCAGTTTTGTTATTGCGAATCTACCGAGATTCGTTTTTACAAAAAATCGGCTGACCGCTTACGCCAAGCCGTTACTATGCTCAATACACAACCTCTGGATTATACTATCCATTTGGGGGATTTTATTGATAAGGATTTCAGTAGTTTTGATACCGTTACCCCAATCTGGAGGAGCTTAACATCGGACAAATACCATGTTTTGGGCAATCATGATTTTAGTGTAGCTGATACCTTGAAACATTTGGTGTTTGAAAAAATGGATATTAAGGAGCGTTACTACAGTATTGTCAAAAACAAATGGCGCTTTATTGTATTAGACGGGAATGACCTTAGTGTTCACGGCGCATTGACCGATGTTAAAAAACAACAGACAGATTCTCTTTTTAATCTATTAGCCGATAAAAATATGCCCAATGTTGAACCCTGGAACGGCGGATTGAGCATGGCGCAATTACAATGGGTTGAACAAGAATTACAACAAGCAACAACGAATAATGAGCGCGTTGGTTTCTACTGCCATTTTCCTGTCTTAGGAGTATCTGACCGTCATAATCTTTGGAACTACAGTCAGTTGCTTGCCATAATAGATAAATATGATTGTGTTAAGTTTTATTTTAACGGACATAACCATGCAGGAGGTTATGTTCAAAAAGACGGCGTACATTATTTGAATTTTAAAGGAATGGTCGACACCGAAGACACAACTTCATTTGCAACGGTTGCGTTTCGGAAAGATTCACTCTTTGTGACAGGTTTTGGTCGTGAACTTAACCGCGGTTTAAAAATAAGGTAGTAGATTGATAGAACGTCATTGCGAACCTATCGACTGTCGCCTGAGACAGGCTATAGTGAAGCAATCCGTTAATTCATTTCTAATATATTGGTGAAATTACTTCGCCCGAAGTCACGGGCTCATAAAGACGGCTATTTGAGAATAAAAAAAGCACCCTGACAGTATCGTCAGGGTGCTTTTTAATATGCAGTAGTTTAGGAATTACTTCACTTTTTCGAAGTCTACCCTTCGGCTGCGCTCAGGTCAGGCTACTTGACTTCTTCGAAGTCTACCCTTCGGCTGCGCTCAGGACAGGCTACTTGACTTCTTCGAAGTCTACGTCTTCAACATTATCACCTTCAGCAGCGTCGGCACCTGTAGCTTCCTCACCGTTTGGTGAAGCTCCAGCCTCTTGTCCTTCGGCCTGGGCTTTGTACATTTCCTCAGAAGCAACTTTCCATGCCTCGTTGATTTTCTCTAAAGCAGGCGTAATTACAGCAATATCTTTGCTTTCATGCGCTTTCTTCAGTTCCTCCAAAGCATCCTCGATTGGCTTTTTCTTATCATCGGATAATTTATCACCGAACTCTGTCAATTGCTTTTCAGTCTGGAAAATCATTCCGTCTGCTTCATTCAATTTATCAGCGGTTTCTTTAGCTACCTTATCAGATTCAGCATTTGCTTCTGCTTCAGATTTCATCTTTTGGATTTCCTCTTCGGTCAATCCAGAAGAAGCCTCGATACGAATATCCTGAGTCTTGTTCGTTGCCTTATCAGTTGCAGAAACCTTAATAATACCATTGGCATCAATATCAAAGGTTACTTCAATCTGTGGCGTTCCTCGTTGTGCAGGTGGAATACCATCTAAATGGAAACGTCCAATCGTTTTATTGTCCGTTGCCATTGGTCTTTCCCCTTGCAACACATGTATTTCAACAGAAGGCTGGTTATCAGCAGCTGTAGAGAAAACTTGTGATTTCTTGGTAGGAATCGTTGTATTGGCATCTATCAACTTGGTCATAACGCTACCCATAGTCTCAATTCCCAGAGAAAGTGGTGTAACATCCAACAACAATACGTCTTTAACATCACCTGTTAAAACACCTCCTTGAATAGCTGCACCTACGGCAACAACCTCATCAGGGTTCACCCCTTTTGATGGTTTCTTGCCAAAGAATTTTTCAACGGCTTCCTGAACAGCTGGGATTCTTGTAGAACCACCAACTAGAATGACCTCATCAATATCGCTTTTTGACAATCCTGCAGCTTTCAATGCAGTTTGGCAAGGCTCAATAGTTCTCTTTACCAAATCGGCAATCAATTGCTCAAATTTTGATCTAGACAATGTACGAACCAAATGCTTAGGTCCTGAAGCCGTTGCAGTAACGTAAGGTAAATTGATTTCAGTTTGTGGAGAAGAAGACAACTCAATCTTAGCTTTTTCAGCAGCTTCGCGCAAACGTTGCAAAGCCATGGCATCATCACGAAGATCAATGCTTTCATCTTTCTTGAACTCCTCGGCCAACCAATCGATTATTTTTTGATCAACATCATCACCACCTAAGTGCGTATCACCATCTGTTGACAATACTTCGAAAACACCATCTCCCAATTCCAAGATGGAAACATCATGTGTACCACCACCAAAGTCAAAAACAACTATTTTTTGGTCAGTGTGTTTTTTGTCCATACCATAGGCCAACGCAGCCGCAGTAGGTTCGTTGATGATACGTTCTACTTTAAGTCCGGCAATCTCACCTGCCTCTTTAGTAGCTTGTCTTTGGGCATCGTTAAAGTAAGCTGGTACGGTAATTACCGCGCGGGTTACATCCTGACCTAAATAGTCCTCAGCGGTTTTCTTCATTTTCTGAAGGATCATCGCTGAAAGTTCCTGTGGTGTGTACAAACGACCATCAATATCTACCCTTGGGGTATTGTTGTCACCCTTCACTACTTTATAAGGAACCCTGTCCGCTTCTTTCTTAGACTCAGAGTATTTATTGCCCATAAAACGTTTAATTGAATAAACCGTTTTTTCTGGGTTGGTCACTGCTTGTCTTTTGGCAGGATCACCAACTTTAATTTCACCACCTTCTACGAATGCGATAACCGATGGCGTGGTTCTCTTACCTTCGGCATTAGGGATTACAACTGGCTCGTTACCTTCCATCACAGAAACGCAGGAGTTGGTCGTACCCAAATCTATACCTATTATTTTGCTCATTATGCTTATTTTAAATATTAGTGCTTATTTTATTGTGTCGCTAAGTGAATGACAAACAATATGCCAAGAGCTGAAAACTGACAGGATGTCATTAATGGCTCATCCATTGCGCATTAGGTGGTGAAGTTGTCCTATTACAAGAATCCTGATTTGATGCAACAATAAGTTTATCTTTATCACGATAAAAAAACTGAAAATGGAGTGTATCAGCATTTTTGATATGTTGAAAATTGGCGTAGGCCCTTCAAGCTCCCATACCCTCGGGCCGTGGCGTGCCGCTGAACGTTGGATTTCAGAACTAAAATCAGCTCAACAATTTCAAGAAGTTGAAACTATTCAAGTACATATATATGGCTCACTGTCATTGACAGGCAAGGGACATGCGACAGACTATGCCCTAATGCTCGGACTTTCAGGGGCTGATCCAGAATATGTACCCGTTGCTGACATTCAAGGGATTATCCAAAAAATTAAAGACACCAAATCCATCAATTTTAGTAATGAAAGGCAATTACCCTTTGACCCAGTTACCGATATTATTTTTAATAGGAAGTTCCTTCCATTTCACGCCAATGGCATAAAGTTCATCGCAACCCTTAAAAACGGGTCAAAAAAATCAAAAACCTACTACTCGATTGGCGGTGGATTTGTAGTTGTTGAAGAACGTAAAAATGCCAAACGTAATATGGAGACCTTTAGGACTTTTCCATTTCCCATAAAACTGGGCAATGAGCTCTTGACCTATTGCGAAAAGGAAAATAGGGCCATCTCAGAAATCGTTCTTTTAAATGAAAGATCTTTACGTTCCGATGCTGAAATAGATACTGAAATAAATCGCATTTGGCATACGATGCTCGAATGCATCTATACGGGCTGCCATACAGAAGGTAATTTACCAGGTGGACTCAATGTACGCCGTCGCGCCTTTGATATGCACCAAAACCTAAAGGGAAACCTACCCTACTCCAATCCGGATGAATGGCTACAGACTATTCGAAAGACCGAAGTCAAGTTCCGACAGATCCTGAAATGGGTAAGCTGTTTTGCTTTAGCTGTCAATGAAGTAAACGCTTCTTTGGGCCGTGTAGTCACGGCACCCACAAATGGTAGCGCTGGGGTCATTCCGGCTGTTTTAATGTA
>JBATIW010000363.1:0-1773 GCA_049668005.1 Maribacter sp. | reverse complement strand
CTTACGAGCCATTCCTTATTATCAAAACTCATTAAAGGCAGATAGTTTGTTAATTAAACAACCTTCCAATTATGCCATTTATTTAGATAATTTGGCCTCGTGCAGGTTAAATGCTGGCGATACTCTTGGTGTTAAAGACCAATTATTGGAAGCCTTACAAATAAGAAAAGAAGAAAATGAAATTGCCGGTGTCGCCAAAAGCTATTTTAGTTTGGCAGAATATTATATGTTGCAAAACGATACCCTAAAAGCATTAGCCAATGCGAAATTAGCAGAGCAATTCGCCATCGAAAGTAGTAATAATAAGCGCTTGTTTGAAACATTAGGAATTTTGGTTCATTTAGACAATGAAAACAGGATGAAGCATACCTTGGATTATATTCAACTGCAAGACAAATTAATCCAAGAAGAGCGTCAAGCAAGAGATAAATTCACTCGAATAAGTTTTGAAACCGCCGAGGTAAGTGCCGAGAACGAAGTACTTACTCGTAAAAAGCAAATTTGGACAGGCATAGCCTTGGGTGTATTCACACTTGGATTGGCTGTTTACATCATAATCAGCCAACGGGTTAGAAACCAAGCGCTACGCTTTCAGCAACAGCAGCAGGCTAGTAACCAGGAAATCTTCGATTTAATGCTTTCCCAAAAGCAAAAGATAGAGGAAACCAAAAAAATGGAGCAGAAAAGAATTTCTGAGGAATTACATGATGGCGTTCTTGGGAAAATGCTGGGTGCACGTATGGTATTGACCGGTCTAAACAAACGAACCACCGAAGAAGCTGTTTCGGAGCGGGCCAATGCCATTTCCGCACTTAAGGACGTTGAAGGGGAAGTACGCGCAATTTCCCATGAATTAAGTCATGCTGCATATCAAAACATAAATAATTTTATAAATTCAATAAAAGAATTGCTGCAATCTGTTGGCAATGCCAGTGGTATTGAACATGCCTTTGATTATGATGAGTCCTTTGACTGGGATTCAATGAAGGGGGATATGAAAATCAACCTATATCGTATAATACAGGAAACCCTTCAAAATGCTGTAAAACACTCAGAGTGTAAGAAAATATTGGTTAACTTTGTAAGGACAAATAATCTACTGAATGTTTCGATTACCGATGATGGAAAGGGCTTTAAAGCAAAATCAGGCAAAAAAGGTATTGGGATGCGAAATATTGAGTCAAGGGTTAATAAATTGAAAGGCACTTGGGATATAAATAGTGTTGTTGACAAAGGAACAACTATTACTTTCAATATTCCATTAAAGGACTACCTAGAACACCCGAAGATTATGGCTGAAGAGCAAGTTTTAAAGAATATGGAATAGTATTTATTGGGTGAACAAATGAAGAGTGTACGATTATTATCAGTAGATGACCATGCGATGACCGCCATGGGCTATAAATATATTTTAGAAGGTTCGGAGTTTGATGACTTTGAAGTTAAGGTAGATACGGTAAATACCTTTGAGGGGGCCATAGAAAAAATTGATTTTTCAGCCCGCTCATTGCCCTACGATATTCTTTTATTGGATATATCATTATTCCCCGCTGGCTCTAACGATACGCGAAGTGGTGAGGATTTGGGGATTTACGCTCGTAAAAAAGTTCCTAATTCAAAAGTGGTATTCATGTCTTCATTTAGTGATAGCTACCGCATAAATAGTCTTTTTAAGACCGTTGATCCCGATGGATACATGGTAAAATCAGAGATAGATGAACAATCGCTCTGCGCAATGGTCCGCACGGTTATGACCAGACCACCATATTACAC
>JBATIW010000362.1:0-4846 GCA_049668005.1 Maribacter sp. | reverse complement strand
ATCAACAGCATGGATTTCATACATAGTGCTTTTAGTTTTACTGGCCCTAGTACTTTGGGTATATTTTTTAAGTAAAAATGAGTTCTTAAAAATAGTTACGACAATTGCATTGTTATTAGGATTGGGGTACGTAGGTTACGCAGGATTGATGAGTATTTGTATTGACCAGGGATATAAACCTATACAGCCTATTGCGTTCTCCCATAAAATCCATTCAGGAGATAATAAAATTGACTGTCAATATTGTCATTCATCGGCCAAACATAGCAAAACCTCAGGGATACCTTCAGCCAATGTTTGTATGAATTGTCATAAGAGTATATCAGAGCACAACGGGCCTGTAAATAGTGAAAAAGACAAGGCTTTTTATGATGCTGAGATCCAAAAAATATATGATGCCGTAGGATGGGATAAAGAGAATTTGACTTATATTGAAAATTATGAAGAAAAGCCTATTGAATGGATACGGATTCATAATTTACCTGACTTTGCATATTATAATCACGCACAACATGTTACTGTTGGAGGATTGGAATGTCAGACTTGTCACGGGCCGGTTGAAGAAATGGAAGAAGTAGAACAGTTTTCGCCTTTAACTATGGGTTGGTGTATTGACTGTCATCAGACTACCGAACTTAAGGTTGAAAGTAATGGCTATTATGCTAGCATTCATGAAGAGCTATCAAAAAAATATGGTGTAGAAAAAGTAACAGTTGCTCAAATGGGCGGTAAAGAATGTGGTAAATGTCACTATTAATTAATTTAAAGAAGTAATACCTTAATATACAATGGCATCAAGCAAGAAATACTGGAAAAGTGTTGAAGAACTGAACGAAAACAGTTCTATTGTTGAAAAGCTCCAACAAAAAGAATTTGTTGAAGATTTACCGGCTGATCAATTTCTTGGAGATAAAGAAACGTTAGAATCATCTTCTACTTCACGTAGAGACTTTTTAAAATATGTTGGATTCACAACTGCTGCTGCTTCTTTAGCTGCTTGTCAAGGTCCGGTAGTAAAATCTATACCATACATTGTTAAACCTGACGAAGTTATTCCTGGTATCGCTGATTATTATGCGACATCAATGGCAGATGGATATGATTTTGCAAATATATTAGTAAAAGTTAGGGAAGGCCGACCAATTAAGATCGAACCCAATAAAATTGCCAAAACTTCGGGCTCAACAAATGCCAGAGTTCAAGCCTCTGTATTGTCCTTGTATGATAATAATCGTTTAAAAGGACCTAAAGCAAATGGTGAAAATGTAGAGTGGAATGCTTTCGATAATGAAATTACAGGAAAATTAAATGAATTAAAAGCTAATGGAGAATCAATTGTTTTCCTCACTGGAACTATTGTTAGCCCATCTACTCATAATTTAATACGTGATTTTACAGCCTTATTTGGTAATGTTGAGCATGTATCTTACGATGCAGTGTCAGAATCGGGTGCATTAGATGCTTATGAGGCTATGTATGGTGAGCGAGCCTTACCGGATTATGATTTTAGTAAAGCCGATGTTATTGTTTCAATAGATGCAGATTTTCTGGCAGATTGGCAAGGTGGAGGTTTTGAAGTAGGATATGCGAAAGGACGCATACCTAATCACGGTAAAATGTCACGCCATATTCACTTTGAATCAAATATGTCTTTAACCGGTGCTAATGCAGACAAGCGTTACATGGTGAAGCCCTCTGAACAATTTCATGTCTTGTTAAATATTTATAATGCAATTACAGGAAATGGTTCTTCTAAAACAACATCAGTAGATGTAGGTATTCAAAAAGTTGTTAAACAATTAAAATCCGCGGGCTCTAAAGGATTGGTCGTTACAGGTATTCAAGATAAAAATGCGCAGCTTATTGCGCTCGCAATAAATAAAGCAATTCAAAGTGAGGCCCTCAAAACAGATACTCCTAAATATGTTCGAAGTGGTGATGATGCTAAGGTTTCGCAATTGATTGCAAATATGAAAACCGGTAAGTTAGGAGCATTATTGATGTTAGATACTAATCCGGCTTATACATTATATAATGGGTCAGAATTTATTGAGGCACTGAAAAATGTGAAACTGTCAGTGAATTTCTCAATGACCAATGATGAAACAGCCTCGATATCTCAATATGTTGCTGCAATTCCGCATTATTTAGAATCATGGGGTGATGTAAATATCAAAAAAGGTGAATTTGGGTTAATACAACCTACTATCAATCCTTTATTCAAAACACGTCAATTTCAAGACACATTGCTACAATGGATTGGAAGCAGTCAAACATATTATGATTATTTAAAAGCATATTGGAATTCAAATATACTTAATGGTACCTCTTGGAATCAAGCATTACACGATGGGTTTGCTATTAAAGAATCGTTGGCTGAAGAATCAACTATTAATGAAGTAGATCTTACTGGTGCAGCCTCTGCACTGGCATCAAATAAAACTTCAGAATTGGAATTATCGTTGTATACAAAAGTTGGTTTAGGGAATGGTCAAATGGCTAATAATCCTTGGTTACAAGAATTACCAGATCCGATTACCAGAACTTCATGGGATAATTATTTACTTGTATCGAGAGTTGATGCTGAAGCAAATGGATTAAAAAATTGGACCGTTTCTAATGGAGCTTTAAATGGCGATATGGTTAACGTTACGGTGAACGGAGTAACGGTTGAGAATGTTCCTGTTTATATTCAACCTGGTCAGGCGCCGGGTAGTGTTGGCCTTGCGTTAGGTTATGGTAGAAAGTCAGGAATACAAAATGAAATGGAAGTTGGGGTTAATGCCTATCCATTATATCAAAATTTTTCTGGTCATCAACCGGTGAGTATTCAAAAAATTGAAGGAGTACATGAGTTTGCTTGTGTGCAATTACAGCATACGATTATGGGTAGAGAAGATGAAATAACCAAAGAAGCTACTTTGGCTGATTTTGTTTCAAAACCAAAAGAAGAGTGGAATGCAAAAGCACATGTTTCACTTGATCATCAAACAGTTTCTGCCGATAAAGTTGATCTCTGGGAAAACTTTGATGATACGATCGGTACAAAATTTAATTTATCAATAGATTTAGCCACTTGTACTGGATGTGCAGCTTGCGTTGTGGCTTGTCATGCTGAAAATAATGTGCCAGTAGTTGGGAAAAGCGAAATTCGTAAGAGTAGGGATATGCACTGGTTGCGTATTGACAGATATTATTCATCAGAAATGACTGTTGAGAGAGGAAAAGAGGAAGGAATTCATGGTACTGGAGATTTTTTTAATGCTCAAATCGACCCTTCAGATGATCCTGAGGTGACATTCCAACCTGTGATGTGTCAACATTGTAATCACGCACCTTGCGAAACTGTATGTCCGGTTGCGGCCACTTCTCATGGTCGTCAAGGACAAAACCAAATGGCTTATAATAGATGTGTTGGAACACGTTATTGTGCCAATAACTGTCCTTATCGTGTCAGAAGATTTAACTGGTTTAAATATTTTGATAATGATGAGTTTGATTATAATATGAACAATGACCTTGGTAGAATGGTGTTGAATCCTGATGTGGTTGTACGTTCTCGTGGAGTTATGGAAAAATGTTCTATGTGTATTCAAATGACACAAGCTACTATTTTGAAAGCTAAAAAAGAAGGCAGACCTGTGAAGGATGGAGAGTTCCAAACTGCATGTGCAAATGCATGTAGCACAGGAGCAATGGTGTTTGGAGATGTTAATGACAATGAAAGTAAAGTAGCTCACGTAAAAGAAGATGACAGAACATTCCATCTACTTGAATTTGTAGGAACGCGGCCAAATGTGTTCTATCAACTAGATGTTAGAAATACAAACGAAGCATAATAATAACAAAGAATACAATATAGATTATGGGTCATTACGAAGCGCCTATTAGAGAACCGATCATAATTGGAGATAAAAACTACCACGACATTAGTGTTGATGTTGCAGCTCCTATTGAGGGTAAAGCAAATAAGCTATGGTGGATTGTTTTTATAATTTCGTTAGCTGCCTTCCTTTGGGGGGTTGGTTTAATTATTTATACTATAGGTACTGGTATAGGTGTTTGGGGTCTGAATAATAAAATAAATTGGGCTTGGGATATTACTAATTTTGTATGGTGGATTGGTATCGGTCATGCCGGAACATTGATTTCTGCAGTACTATTATTATTCCGGCAAAAATGGAGAATGGGTATCAACCGTTCAGCAGAAGCGATGACTATTTTTGCTGTATTTCAAGCAGGTCTATTTCCTCTAATCCACATGGGTAGAATTTGGGATGGTTTTTATGTAATGCCAATTCCAAATCAATTAGGCTCTCTCTGGGTAAATTTTAACTCACCATTATTATGGGATGTATTCGCAATTTCTACCTATTTATCGGTGTCATTAGTATTCTGGTGGACAGGTCTTTTGCCTGATTTTGCCATGATAAGAGATAGGGCTACAAAACCTTTTCAAAAGAAAATATATAGCCTCGTAAGTTTTGGCTGGAGTGGTAGAGCAAAAGATTGGCAACGTTTTGAAGAAGTTTCTTTAGTGTTAGCCGGATTGGCAACACCATTAGTTCTTTCAGTACATACGATTGTATCATTTGACTTCGCCACTTCGGTAATACCGGGATGGCACAGTACGGTATATCCTCCATATTTTGTTGCGGGTGCCGTATTCTCTGGCTTTGCAATGGTACAGACCTTATTATTGATAATGCGTAAAGTGAGTAATCTTGAAGCATATATTACTCGTGTTCATATTGAAAATATGAATAAGGTGATTTTAGTTACAGGTGGTATTGTTGTCGTGGCTTATTTATCTGAGTTTTTTGTAGGATGGTATACAGGTAGTAGT
>JBATIW010000361.1:0-20052 GCA_049668005.1 Maribacter sp. | reverse complement strand
GTGTAGAAGGCAATAGTACATGGAACACAGGTGCCGTTATGGGTGATATAAACGGCGATGGGTTATTGGATATTTATGTTTGCGCAGTTGTAGGTATCAAGGGCTTCAATGGTCATAATGAACTGTATATAAATAATGGAAATGCGACTTTTACGGAAAGCGCAGCAAAATATGGACTCGATTTTGATACATACAGTTCTTCAGCCGCTTTTCTAGACTATGACTTGGATGGTGACCTTGATATTTACCTTCTCAACCATGCTGTGCATACCCCAGAATCATTTGGGAATTCTGAAATACGCCTTAAAAGAAATTTTCAGACTGGCGACAAACTCCTTCGGAATGATAATGGCAAATTTACCGATGTAAGCGAAAATGCTGGAATCTACGGAGGTGTAAATGGATATGGCCTTGGTGTTGCCGTGGCCGACTTCAATCAAGATGGCTACCCTGATATCTATGTTGGCAACGATTTTCATGAGGATGACTATTATTACCTCAACAACGCTGATGGTACATTTACAGAGAGCTTACGGAAGTATTTTGGGCATACGACCCGTTTTTCAATGGGCAATGATGTAAGCGATATCAATCATGATGGATGGCCGGATATTATGTCATTGGATATGCTTTCCGAGGACGAAAAAGTACTGAAATCTTCAGAAAGTAGTGCCGACATCCAGATTCAAAAAATGCGGATTGAACGTTTTGGATATCACTATCAATATGAACGAAACATGTTATTTGTAAATCAACCTTTGGGTAGTTATAAAGAAATTGCCTTAATGAGTGGTGTAGCAGCAACAGATTGGAGCTGGAGCACCTTGTTTGGGGATTACGATCAAGATGGCGAACAAGACATCTTTATTGCCAATGGCATCCCAAAACGACCTAATGATCTTGATTATATTAATTTTGTTTCCAATGACCAGATCAAGAATAAAATAAATAATACAAAATTAGTTGATCAACAAGCATTGGATATGATGCCCTCAGGTGCTGTCCACAATTACCTCTACAAAGGAAAAGAGAATTTACAATTTGAGGATATGTCTGCCGATTGGCTGGTTCATGATACTTTAATCTCTGGAGCAACTGCAATAGGTGATTTGGATTTGGATGGTGATCTTGATATTGTTACCAACAATAGCAATAGTCCCGCTACGCTATATATAAATAAGACAAATGAAAATGCACATTATCTTAAGATAAAGTTTAACTATAAGAATCCTAACAAATTTGGGATAGGAACAAAAGTCTTTTCGTACCATCAGGGAAAATTGCAATATAAAGAGCTTTACACAGCTCGAGGATTTCAGGCATCCTCTGAACCTATGATTCATTTTGGGTACGGTGAGGTAAATAAAGCAGATTCGTTAAGAATAATATGGCCGGACAATACATACCAAATTGTAAAAGAGGTTGACTTAAATAAGACCCTGACCATAACTCCGGAAAATACCATGCCCTTTGATTATGAAATGATCAAACCAAAAATAAAACCACTTTTCAAGAAAATAGAAGACAACCTGGGATTGGATTTTACCCATGTTGAGGATAATTATGTAGATTTCAATAGACAGAAATTAATCCCCTACCAAATATCAGATCGTGGTCCTGCCACTGCCATTGGTGATTTAAATAATGATGATCTGGAAGACATTTTTTTTGGCGGATCAAAGTTTTTCCCATCCAAAATATATTTGCAATCAGATTCAACCTATATTGAATCCAAGATAAATGAAATAGCAAATGATTCCATAAAGGAAGATGTATTTGCAGCTATTGGGGATTTTAATACTGACGGCAAACAAGATTTGTTCATAGGAACCGGCGGAGCTGATTTTTACGGACAGATGAAACCCTTACTGGATAGTTATTATATTCAAAAAGACACTAGTTTTGTGTCTCAGGATATCCCGGAATATTTTGAAAACGCCTCAATACTGGCGCCCAATGATTTTGACAACGACGGGGATTTAGATCTATTTTTGGGAAATCAGGTAGTTACCAATGATTTTGCCAAGAATCCCAATTCATATCTATTAAAAAATGACAAAGGCAATTTTTCCCTTGTAGATAATCCAGCGCTTCAACAAGCTGGGATGATTACGGATGCTATATGGGACGACTTTGATAATGATGGTGTGAGCGACCTTATTGTGATAGGGGAATGGATGTATCCCAAATTTTTCAAAAACAATAATGGGGAACTAATTGAAGTGAATGTTTTGAAAAAGGAATCGAAAGGTCTTTGGCAAAGTATTGCTCCTTTCGATGTGGATCAAGATGGGGATACCGATTATATTCTGGGCAATTGGGGAACCAATAGCAAGTTCAAAGCTTCTGAAAAATCACCAATGAAAATGTACTATGGCGATATTGACAATAATGGAAGTACAGAAACCATTGTTGCAATCGAAAAAAAAGGGAAATACTATCCGATAGAAGGATTGGATGCCCTAGCCGGCCAAATGGAAAATCTAAGAAAAAAGTTTACCACATACACTAGTTTCGCAGGTAAATCAATCGAGCAGATTTGGGATAATAAATCATTAAAAAGGACCATTGTTTTAGAAGTCAATGAATTACGATCTGGGTATCTTGAAAATAATGAAGGTAGTTATACCTTTGTTGCCTTTGAAAATGATTTACAAGTTTCCCCAATAACCGCAATATTAACTTATGACTTTGATTCTGACGGCAAAAAAGAAGCACTTATGGCAGGGAATTATTTTGGCGTTAAGCCCTATCATGGCAGATTTGGTTCATTTTCGGGAGCAATCCTGAAAAGCAAAAATGATATCGAATTAGGTAACATCCTTGGGTTGGATTTAACCCAAAAATCGGTACGTCATCTGAATATCATAAACTTGAAAGGTCAAAATTATTTATTGGTTACCATAAATAATGACAAGGCCCAGGTATATAAATTAATGAAGTAATTGGAAGAAATATGAAAAATATATTGGTTTTAATGTCATCCCTTTTTCTAGTGGTTGCTTGCAACACTAAAAAGAATAATGAATCTATAGTCATTGAGCCTGATCAACTTCATGCTTCGATTGATAATGTAACGGAAATAATGATCCATGACATCTTCTCACCGCCAGTGGCTAGCAGAGTATATGCATACCCAAATATTGCTGCTTATGAAATCATAGCACAGGCCAATGAGGAATATGAATCCTTGGCAGGGCAATTAACCGGCCTGAATCCTATTACCCCGATGGATAGCACAAAAAACATTAACCCGCAATTAGCTGCATTAATAGCACATATGGAGACTAGCAAGTCTTTGATTTTTTCTGAAGAACGGATAAAAGTCTTACAGGATAGTTTATATGGTGTTTGGAGCGACATGAATGTAGCGCAATTCAATGATTCAAAGGATTATGCCATGAAAGTTACCGCTCAAATAAAGGATTGGATGAATAAGGATAACTATGGCCAGACACGTACGATGTCTAAATTCACGGTGAACACTGATGATCCTTCAAGATGGCAACCTACACCACCGGCCTATATGGATGGAATAGAACCCCATTGGAATAAAATACGTCCCTTCGTTATAGATTCAGCAGATCAATTTAAACCAACTCCTCCTCCCCCATTTTCAATGGAAAAGGGAACTGATTTTTATAATGAGGTCAAAGATGTATATGATATTAGTATGAAAATAACTGAAAGTGGTGATGATTCCGAAGAAATTGCAATTGCTCAATTTTGGGACTGTAATCCTTATGTTTCGGTTACCAGGGGGCATTTAATGTTCGCTACTAAAAAAATATCCCCAGGAGCCCATTGGATTGGGATAGCTAAAATTGCAAGCAAAAAAACAAATAGTGATTTTGATAAAACCGTATACACATATACCAAGACCTCAATTGCCATAGCTGATGCTTTTATCAGCTGCTGGGACGAAAAATACAGAAGTAATCTAATTCGCCCAGAAACGCTGATCAACCAGCATATAGACGAAAATTGGAAACCGGTACTACAAACCCCACCCTTTCCCGAATATACCAGTGGGCATAGTGTAGTCTCAGGAGCTGCAGCAACTGCCTTAACCAATATTTTCGGAGATGATTTTGCTTTTGACGATGATACGGAAGTGGCCTATGGCCTTCCAGTTAGAAGCTTTACATCATTTAATAAAGCGGCCAATGAAGCAGCTATAAGTAGAATGTATGGTGGCATACATTATCGTACAGCAGTTGATATTGGTGTGAAACAAGGAAGGGATTTAGGGAAATTCGTCATCGACAATCTTCAAATGGAAACAAAGAATGATGTCAACTAGAATTAAAATTAAATGAAGAAAATCATTTTTTTTATAGGTATAGTCCTGATAGGTGGTATTGTCTGGTATTTATTCATAAAACCACATGATTATCAGGTTAATTTCAAGGCAAAAACGTTTCCAGGCACTATTAATCAACTCATAAAGACTTGGAGCACTACCCTTGATAATTCAGAATTAATCGAAGAAGAAAATGGGGGTTTATTAGCGTTAAAGCAACAAATACAATTTGGGGACTCCACACATATTTACACTTGGAAGATCATCCCAGAAACCGATTCAACATCCAAGGTAAAAGTATATGTACAGGATACCGAACATAGCTTTAAAAATAAATTGACAGTTCCATTTTCGGATACCGATTTTGAAAAACGTACGCTAAAGACGCTATTGGATTTCAATGAAAAACTGAGCGAACATATTTCTAAATTCAAGGTGGAAATTATTGGTGAGGAGCAAGTGAATTCAGCGTTTTGCGCTTGTACTACCCAAACCACCACGCAGTTCGGAAAGGCGAATGGCATGATGAAAGACTTTCCACTTTTAGATGGTATACTTGCGGCGAATGGTGTAAAATTAGACGGAAGACCCAGATTGGAAGTCAGAAACTGGGATAAGGTGACTGACCATATCACCTTTGATTTTTGTTATCCAATCATAAAATCAGACACATTACCACAGCACCCGGAAATTACCTATAAAGAGCTTCCTTCAAAGAAGGCCATCAAAGCTGAATATAATGGAAACTATATCACCTCCGATAGGGCTTGGTATGCCCTTTTGGATTACGCCAAGAAAAATAGCCTTGATGTGAATGCGCTTCCCATCGAGGTTTTTAATAATAATCCCAATATGGGAGGGGATGAATTAAAATGGAAAACTGAGGTTTATTTGCCATTATTAAAAAAATGAGAGCGGAAGCGTTTAGATCGTAATCATTTAAAAATTACATGATATGACATTTTCATGCCGAATTATTAAGTTTCATTTTAACCACCTTCAATGTATTGGGATAGGACTATTTTCCTAAATCCCGATGTATTAGGTTATGTATTTTTATTGGTTTTATGCATGACCTCTTGTACAGAGCTTGCCGAGGTATTGCAACGGTTAACCCCTAAGGTCTGGTAATCGCCATGTTGGGAATGAAATGACATCCATAAAAATTCGGTTTCCCACTCTTCATCAGTATATATCCCATATGTTGCTGAAAATTACCATTTTGATAGTTTAATTGTACAAAAACGGTTATTTTGGTTAATTCAAACAACCAACTATAGTAACTATGACCACAGCTTTCGGATTTTGGGATTATTTTATTTTTATCACCTATGCGCTTTTGATCTTGGGAGTAGGATTATGGGTTTCTCGGGATAAAAAAGGACATCAGAAAAATGCAGAAGATTACTTTTTGGCAAGTAAATCCTTGCCATGGTGGGCCATCGGTGCTTCCTTGATCGCTGCCAATATTTCAGCGGAACAATTTATCGGTATGTCGGGGTCGGGATTTGCCTCTGGCCTGGCCATAGCATCTTATGAATGGATGGCGGCAATAACCTTGATTATCGTAGGTAAATACTTCCTTCCGATATTTATAGAAAAAGGACTATATACTATTCCGGAGTTTGTTGAAAAACGATTTTCCACGAATCTGAAGACAATTTTGGCCATATTTTGGATTGGACTTTATGTTTTTGTGAATCTTGCCTCCGTACTTTATTTGGGTTCCTTGGCACTTGAGACCATTATGGGTATTCCGATGATGTATGGGGTAATTGGTCTTGCTTTGTTCGCTGCTGCCTATTCCCTCTACGGTGGTCTTTCTGCTGTAGCATGGACAGATGTTATCCAAGTTGTATTTTTAATTTTAGGTGGTTTGGCTACCACTTATTTGGCGTTGAATACCGTATCTGGAGGTGAAGGTATCTTTGCCGGACTAAAAACCGTTTATGAAGCTGCCCCCGATCGGTTTGTCATGATTCTTGATGAGTCGAACCCAGAGTATAAAAACCTTCCTGGGATTGCAGTATTAGTAGGAGGATTGTGGGTAGCCAATTTATATTATTGGGGTTTCAATCAATATATTATTCAACGAACACTTGCTGCTAAATCACTTAAGGAAGCCCAAAAAGGAATTCTATTGGCCGCCTTCTTAAAATTGGTCATTCCGTTAATTATAGTTGTCCCTGGAATTGCTGCCTATGTAATGATAAACGATCCTGAAATTATGGCAAGACTCGGTGCTGCAGGATTAGAAAACCTACCTTCCCTTGAACAAGCGGATAAGGCTTATCCTTGGTTGCTGCAATTTTTACCAACAGGAATGAAAGGAGTTGCCTTTGCTGCACTTGCCGCTGCCATTGTATCTTCCTTGGCATCTATGTTAAACTCTACTTCCACCATTTTTACAATGGATATCTATAGACAATACATCAATAAAAATGCAAATGATAAGAGCACTGTGAATATGGGTAGGATTTCTGCAGGTGTTGCTTTGATTATTGCTTGTATCATGGCTCCATTGCTGGGCGGTATAGATCAGGCGTTTCAATTTATCCAAGAGTATACCGGTATCGTAAGTCCTGGTATATTGGCTATATTCCTATTAGGGTTATTTTGGAAAAAAACGACCAACAAAGCTGCTATTGTGGGAGCTTTGGTTTCCATACCCATCGCAATGTATTTCAAAATAGCACCAAAAGGACTTTCTACAAGTCCCTTCTTCGTGGATGTACCCTTTATGGATCAAATGGGATATACCCTTATCCTTACCATGATCGTAATTATTTTGTACAGTCTTATGCAACACAAAGGGGCAGATGACAAGAAAGGCATTGAAATTACCAAAGGTATGTTTAAAACAAGTCCGGTATTTAACATTGGTTCTTTCGCCGTTATGATTATTTTAGTGGTATTATATTCACTCTTTTGGAACTAGAAAAATTAATATACAGTATATAGAGAGTTGGTATGCCCAACTCTTTTTTTTATTATTATTTCAATGAAAACGATTTTACTTATAGTATTACCTTTTAGTATCCTTCTTGGTTGTTCCAACATGGGGAAGTTAACGTACATTACCAAACTTCCGAATAAGTTGGGAGAGAATTCCGGCATTGTAACCTTTAAGGATTCTACGCTTTGGTTGATTGAGGATCGAGGCAATGATGATGATATTTATAAGGTGGATTTTAAAGGAAATTTACTGAAAAAATTAAATGTTACTAATGCCAAAAACCACGATTGGGAGGATTTGGCGAAGGATAAGGAGGGAAACATTTATATTGGTGATTTTGGCAACAATTCAAATAAAAGGAAAAATCTAGTAATCTACAAAATCCCCAACCCTGAATTTGAAACGGGCAAAAAAATCGATGCTGAAAAAATAAAATTCAGATATCCTGACCAGAAGGATTTTCCGCCAGTTGTAGCAGAATTAAACTTTGATGCAGAGGCCTTTTTTTATCATAAGGATTTTCTATATGTAATCACCAAAAACAGGACCATTCCGTTTTCAGGGGAAGCTTATATCTATAAAGTGCCAGCGGTAAAAGGAGAACATATTGCCAAATTCGTTGGGAAATTCACCACCTGTAAACAAGATGTCATCTGCCAGGTGACCGCCGCTGATATTTCACCAGATGGGTCCAAACTTGTTCTTTTGGGTTATGGAAGGATATGGTTATTCACCGACTTCAAATGGGATGATTTTTCTAATGGCACAATGCAAAGCATTAACCACGGTGCAACGACCCAATTGGAATCTATTTGTTTTTTAAACAATAACACCCTTTTACTTTCCGATGAAGAGCGCGGCAATACTGGGGGAAATCTGTACTCATTGAAACTGAAGTAATCCACTTTTTAAAACCCAAAACCAAAGCCAAATACAAATCGCGGTCCATCGGTACTATCAAAATAAGATAAAGTCAACGCCATTATATCTGCGGCATTAAAAAATAATCCACCACCATATGAGGTATGCCATTGGTCAGAGTCCTCATTTGGCAACCAAACCCTACCATAATCATAACCCCCATAAACCCCCATGGTCATAGGCAATAATCCTGTTTTTATTTTCTTTAAACTATAGCGTAAATCGGTTTTTTGATAATATGCTTTTTTACCTGTAAAACGTTGGTTTCTAAACCAACGCAAGCCATCCAATCCCACTATGCTTGCCCCTTGATAAAATTCATAGCCATCACCAATATTAAAGTGTGCCTTCCACTTCGTAGCGACAACCAATCTACCGCTAGGTACAAGTTTATAATCAAAGGACAGACTGGGGATTATATAACCAAAATTCTGTCCACTATCCGCTGTATTGGTCTTATAACCAAGATGTATAGAGGTTGCCATTCCCAAAGTCGGGAAGGCCATATTATCAGAATTCGCATAGGAATACTCAGCATCGGCCCCTATGAAATCTTTTCTATTATCCTCGCCATTGGCTACATAAAAAGTATTTATAAAACGATTTTCAGTTTCCTCTACCTCCATTTTCTCATACGTAATCCCCATCCTGAGTTTTGCACCCAAATCACCACGCCAAACTAAGGACGGTGTCAACTTTAAAGTCTGCAACTTCACACGGTTATAATCCAACTCCAAGTCATCATCCAAGTTTTCAGTGTCATTGCCAAATCCAAAAAAGTTAATGCTATAATTGGGGCTCGTAAAACGAGCGTCTAGCTCCAAATTGGCTTTTCCGATAGCATTGGCAAATTCACCTTTATAACCAAAATCAAATCCACTGGTTGCAAAGTAAAAAGCCCCGTTTACAGTATGCTGGCTCGTAAATGGATTCTGTCTAAAACCATTGAAGGTATAAATATTGGTAAGGCCAATTTTAAACCCATCATCGGGATTTGACCCTAACGATGGTATAATTTGATTTGAACTACTCTTCAGTTTTATAGGTTGATAGGTATTGGTCTCATAATCATTTGTCAATCGCATTTTGGCACTTTTAATGTTCTTGAAAGTGTTCTTTTTTGAGATATGGTCATACACATAGACCCCTCTACTATCTATCACATCATAAACGTCGTTGTTTTGACCGCCAACCAAGCGAAGTTTTATTTTTCCTTTCTTGCCATGTACTTCAAATTGGTCGTCATCATCCAAACCATAGATCCAAACTTCTTTGGTTATTTCTTGATCAAAGGTTTTATTGAAAAACACCTCTCCCTTTTTACCGTTCTTTATTCGATTACCCACTACCATGGTAATTCCATCGGGCAATTGGGTAATGGAAAAATAATCATCCTTGTCAGTTCCCGTAACCACGGCGAATTTATTGAGCAATTCATAATATTCCTCGGCAGTCTGCATTAAATTGCTCTTTCTTGCCAACAGTGTTTTTTTGATTTTTGTTATGGTCTCACCCTGCACTTCCTTTGGGAATGCCTTAAAAGCCTTATCAATAACCTCTTCATTAATATTGTCTTGAATAAATTTCACCTGCGCTCTCCAAACATCCATAGTGGTTTCAGGCATGAGCACCATGTCCAAAGCAAAAGTCTTTGGTGAACCGTTAAAACCTTTAACGCTGCGAATTTCCTCGTTAAATCCTTCCATTAGGGTTAACCCTGGAACAATACGTGTAATTAGGTTCATTAATGGGCCATCACCCATAATCGAGAATGCCTGGTCTCTATCCCTAGGAACAGGTTTGTAGATGATCTTATCATTTTCCTTGTCCTTAAATCGTGCCCAGCGCCATTGATCTGTATGCCTATCCCAATCGCCTATCATCATATCAAATAAACGTGCCTTTATATATTCTTTATTATCAACTAGATATTTTTCATCTGTTCTAAGTTTTTTAAGAATATCATCGGTACTTTCCAAGGTGTTGGAGTAACCGAAACTTTTCAGATTACCATGACCACTATCTGTACGTTCCTCAACCATATACAATTCATCCCCAAACTCCTTAGCAAAGTCTTTAATGGCTCTTTGTTTGGGAATATAATAGAGTTTTGGATTGGTGTGATAAATACCAACAGCGTCAGACAATTCCCCTATCGTAAATGGTGCATAAGGATGTGATCCCGTATAAAAATCCTCTAATAGGCTTTCGATATAAGTATCCTCAAATTTACCTACAACATATTGCTCCTTAAAGGCCATGGATTGTAAATAAATTTCAGCGCTTTTCCGCAAGGCACGCATCACATATTCCTTACCTTCTTTGTTTACTAGTCTAAGTGATTTAGATTGGTGTCCCCCACCTTTTCGAACTACCTCCAAACCCCCGAAAAGGGTATCCAAATCAACGGTTGGGGCGGAAACCTTCGTGGCATAAACATCGCGATAACGTTCACCCCAAATAGTTTTGAACAATTTACTTTTATCAACCTCATCTTCGGTATAGATTGAAGATTCAACCACCGCTGGAAATTCATTGGAATATGCTTCTTGGCTATTTTTTCTTTCTTCTGCTAAGACCTCTGTCGTATATAAAAATTCTTCCGTTCCATCGGCTGCCACACCATAAAACCGCACACGGGAAGAACCGTCCGTATAAACTTCCAAAGTAGCATATCCCATTTGTCCCGTCGAAAATTTACTGCCATTCAACAACCGTGTTGCACCCTCTTTAGCACCTGCCCCACTAATAATCTGGGGTGTATTTTCCTCAACAATGTACTGCAAAGTGTGTTCGTGACCCGATGTGAATATTACTTTTTCAGAATTTTGTGCCAAGGTTACGATACGATTTCTTAATTGCCTGTAACGCTTATTTTGAAGGTCTTCTGGTGAAGCCCCCGTAGTTTTGCGCAATACACTAACCAAGCTTCCTATTACAGGAAGGGGAAATTTACCTGAACTAGGATACAATTGTCTTTTCATGGAAAACTGACCTCCATGAGGACCATAACTGAACATAGGATGGTGTAAAGCCATTATGGTCGTTTTATCCGTGTTTTTCTTGATCAATCCTTCCAATTCCTCAAAGAACTTTTCCCGATCCTTGATCTCACATTCATCGTTCATAGTGGGGTGTTTGTCCCAGTTGGTCAGGTACCACTCTGTATCTAAGGCGATCACTACAACATCATCACTGACATCTATCTTTTGTATTGGGCAACCATCTTGGGGAAAGAATACTTTTTTGCTATCCAGCTTTTTCTCGATATACCCCTGCTCTCGCGCCAAGCCTTTCATCCCTTCACTGTACCAATCATGGTTTCCCGGAATAAAAATGGGTTTCCCTTTAAAATCTTCCAAGGTATTCAGTTGTGCATCCAAATTGTTTTTTGCTGCTTGGTATTCTACCTTAATATCATTTTTGTCAGGCATTCCAGCAGGATAAATATTATCGCCCAAGAAAATCGCCGTACTATTGTTTTTTGCATCATCCAGTCTTTTCTTGAATAATTTCAATGCAGGATTCATTTCGCCCATCGGTGACAAACCAGCATCCCCAATCAAATATAAAGTATGTGAAACCGTCTTAGTCGTTGGCACGTCATTGGTATGGCCAATTTCAACATATTTTGTTTTGTGGGTAGCACAACCACTAATTAGTAAAACCAGAAGAATAGAAAAGTAAAATTTGCCCATATAAATAGTTTAATATCTAAATTTCGTAAATTGGGGGTTTTATAAATCATTATATATGTCGGAAATAATTGAAAAAACTGAATCGTTTGCTACAGATTTATTGACAAATAAATTGGATAGCAACTATTTATATCACAATTTAACGCATACCCGACGTGTGGTTAAAAGTAGTAAAGAAATCATTAATTTCCGCAACCTAAGTGCAAAGGACAGCGAAACGCTTATATTGGCCGCGTGGCTGCATGATACAGGTTATACCAAAGGTAGTGATGGGCATGAGGAAAAAAGTTGTGCCATTGCCAAAGATTTCCTAGAAAAACAAGGATATGGGTCCGAAGGTATAAAAGAGGTTTTGGAGATCATCATGGCAACCAAACGGTATCACGTACCGAAAACGGTAAAAGAGGAAATTATAAGGGATGCCGATGCTTCCCATTTTGGACAAAAAAGTTATATGGAGACTTGTGAACTCCTACGAACGGAACTCTCCCTTTTAGGTATTGCGGAATACACTCCAAAAGAATGGTTGAAAGCAAATTTACAAATGTTGAAAAAGGAACACAATTTCAACACTAACTATGCCAAGGAAAATTGGCAACCCGGTAAGGACAAAAACATAAAAAAACTAAAAAAAGAACAAAAGCTCGATAAAGAGATTGGGAAGAAAGAGGCACTAAAAGCCAAGTATAAGACTGAAAGCCCAGATCGCGGCATACAAACCCTATTTAGGGTTACCTTAAAAAATCATTTGACCTTGAGCGATATTGCCGATACAAAGGCCAACATTCTCTTATCGGTCAACGCGATTATCATTTCTGTAGTGTTATCCAACCTTATTCCAAAATTGGACAACCCTTCTAATTCATACCTAATATACCCCACCATAATCTTTGTTGCTTTTAGCGTGGTATCTATGGTCATGGCCGTTTTAGCCACTAGACCCAATGTTACCAGTGGGGAATTCACCAAAGAGGATGTGAAAAACAAAAAAGTGAATTTATTGTTTTTTGGCAACTTCCATAAAATGAAACTATCGGAATACGAGTGGGCAATTAGTGAATTAGTGAAGGACAAAGAATACATTTATACCAGCCTCACCAAAGATCTTTATTTCTTGGGATTGGTATTGAATAGAAAATACAACATCCTCAGAAGTACTTATACTATTTTTATGATTGGAATCGTGGTTTCTGTGATAGCGTTTGCCATTGCATTCAACTATTTTGGTCCAGAACGAATGATTAACGGCTAAAACCGTTTATCCAGCTAAGCTTTTAGCTCCTCCATTAAGTCTTCGTAAGTATACGTTTGTTTCGTCTCTTTCCCTTTTTTATAAAGGATTTCGGCACGTATTGCCTTTAGCCCGGTTACCCCTTGCAAGCCATCCAGCTCAACAATTTCAATATTATTGGTAAAGTATCCCTTTGATTTTAAGAAGCTAATATATCTCAGGTATTCCAACTCGTCCTTTTTCTGGGAATATACGATAGAGAGTTTCCCTGGTTGGGTCAAACGTTCGTTGGTTCCTTTGATAAAAGACTTGTCAATTCGCTTTTTGATTACCTCATAACGTGCATTGTAGGTACCATCTACATCAAAACGTTTTTCATCCATTCGAAAACGAATCGAGAGCGATGTACTATAAACCAACATCAAAGAGGCTACATCCAAGGGTACAGTCAAATCAGGCTTCAGATTGTAATGGGTATTTTCCATCTCACACATAACCTGTAATTGCCAAAGCCTTAAATTACTTAAATACAGTGGGTTGTATGGCAATTGGCCGGAGATAGAATCACCGATGTACATATTATGTTCAACACCATCGGTCTTATAACGCTCAAAATAATGTGGAAACATGGCCTGTGCACCTTCCTGACGGCGATCTATGACCAATGCCAGTTCTTTGTTGATGCGCATTACACTTTCATCATAATTCTTTCGATGGTCATAATACGATTCCGTACTGCTATCAATTGCCGCCTCATAGGCCACAATCATATTCTTCAATTCTTCATCGGTTGCTTTCAAATGGTCAAATACCGAAAGAACCTCTTCTTTGACAAAATCGAAAATAGCCTGTTCGCTATTGGTATTCAATATCTCCTTGATTTCTTCCAGTAGATTAGTTATTCTAAACAAAAGCTCCTCATAAATAGGCAACTCGTTTTTCTTCCAGGCTCTTGAAATAATCGCATTTATGGTTGAAAGTTGAATAATAAGATCTTTCTGGATACCCGAATTCCGGGCCTTTGAAGAGTCTTTAATATCTATTTGCCCATAAAGCGGATAAACATCCTTAAAAACTACTTCATTGAAAGAAGGCTGCTTACCATCAATTTGATCATCAATAAATCGTTTAGCCTCTTCCTTGAATTTCCAGTATACTGACGAATGTACCGTAGTGCATTCATGTTGAATAATGGCATCGATCAAATTCTCCTCTTCACTCGCAGAGCGTAATACCGCTGTTACGATAAAAGGCATGATATCCTCTAATTTTTGCGCATTTACCCCATTAAGTTCATTGGCGTTTGTAGAAACCAATTCAAGAACACCCAACAACTTACCGTCATTTGCAATAGGAGCAAATATGGCACTTTTTATACCTTGTTCCTTTAAGCTTTTGTATGGGGCAATCCCTCCAGACATGTCATAATATTTATCAACATCGGCAATGGCAAAATAATCCTTCTCTTTAAGCAATTTACTGTACGATCCGTGGCAAAGTGCATCAGCACAGGATTGCATTTCCCTATTATGTAGCAGGTAGCTATTCATATGCTTACCATGCACCTTTTCAAATTTATTATCGTTGGAATTGTAGGTTACAAAACCGACTTTTATATCAAGAATATTGAAAAAAGACCTAAATATGCCCTGCAGGTTCTCGACAAAATTATCACCAGCCCGCTTATCGTTTGAAATAAGGTTCGATTTTATTTCAGAAATGGCATGTTCTGTAGTTGCATCGAACATATTGGAGATTACGAATCCTTTTGAGATAAAACTGCCTGGAGGTATCTTTTCTTTCCAAACCTCGACATTATCAAAATTCTCCAACAATTCATCAACATCGGCTTGGGTCAATTCCTTGGCTTTATCCGTTGGGATCAAATCCATAAAATCGGCATTATACAAAATTCGATAATGCTTCATTACACCCTTAGCATCTGGAATATCATAGAAAAGTGGCCGTTTAAAATCAAGATTGTATCCGTAATGAAAACTCAAGATTATCGTACAACCCATAATATAACTGAACTCCTCTGAGATGCCGCGTACCTTAAGTTCAAAATCCTTACCAGCATTATTCAGAATATTTTCAAAACGCTCTGTGCTATTGAAAATTAAATCAAAGTAAGGTAGTGAAGCGGTCTTTATTTCATTTTTACCCAAAACACTCGTAAACAGATCCTGCAACAATATCTTAATCACCTTTTCATGTTTTTTAAGGAGTGCGATATCTGAGAATCCTTCTCGTAGTTCAGGATAGGGAGCCTGGGCGTCTAAAATATACTTTGCCTTACTGACCAAAAATGGATCATCACTTTCGGCCATAACATCATATTGCTCCAACAATTTGTGAAAGCTTATGAATCGCTGTAGCGGAAATTCTTCTTCGTCAAATTTTCCCATACTATTAATACTTGATTATTTTATATTCAAATTGGTAGTATTGGTCTACGTAGGACTTGTAAAATTACAAAATCTGAAATAAACTTTTAATCAAGAAAATTCAAGGGTATTCGCCGTATTTTTGGATATTTATAAAAAATAAGTGCATGTCATATAATTTCAGGTTATCAAGAGCGTATGAGAATGCCAAAGTGGTGCCTTTTGATGATACTTCAAAATTTATACTTTTTAGTGATTGCCATAGGGGAGACAATAGTTTCGCCGATGAATTTGCCAATAATCGAAACATCTACTTCCATGCCTTAAAACACTACTACAACAATGGTTTTCAATACTGCGAAATTGGCGATGGTGATGAACTCTGGGAGAACCGTTCCTTTGAGCCCATTTTCGAGGCCCATAAGAACGTTTTTCAACTCTTACGCAAGTACCATCTAGAAAATAGACTGCATATGCTTTGGGGTAATCACGATATGGTCTATAAGGACGAAGCTTACGTAAAAAAACACCTATCAAGCTATTTTGAACCTATTGATGATAAGGATAAAGAGCTTTTTGAGGGCATTACCTATCATGAAGGAGTAGTTTTAAAGCACAAAGAAACCCAACAAGAACTCTTTTTAACACACGGCCATCAAGCAGATTGGTGGAATTATACCTTCTGGCGCTGGGGTCGTTTTCTGGTTCGGGTCTTATGGCAACCGCTTCAAGTTTGGGGTATTGCAGACCCAACGAGTCCTGCTAAAAATTATAAAGAATTGATTAAGGTAGAAAGGCGTATCAAACGCTGGATCTTAAACAATGATCTTTTAATCACTATTGCGGGGCACACCCACAGGCCTCGTTTTCCAGAGCCTGGGGACATACCTTTTTTCAATGATGGTAGCTGTGTTCATCCACGAAGCATAACAGGCATTGAAATTGAAAACGGAACAATATCCCTTATAAAATGGCAAATTGCCACCAAGGATGATGGCACTTTGCAAATTGTACGTATTTTACTGGAAGGACCTCAAAAGCTAGTCGACTATCAAGAAGCAGAGGATTGACCTAACCAAAATCTACAATCTAGGAAACATTTAATCCTTAACGCTACTGTGTAGCCAATTTAAAATTCACAGGAATACTGTAAGGTACGGTCACAGATCTACCCCTTTGCATACCAGGTGTCATTTTAGGCAATGATGCTACGATACGAGCTGCTTCTTTTTCCAATCCTGGATCTGGGCCCCTTGTTCTAATTCCGTCTATATATCCTTTGGAATTAATAGCGAACTGAACGAATACTCTTCCTTGAATACCCATTTCGGCAGCAATCTGTGGATAGCGAAATTCTTTCATAATGTGTTCCTGTATTTTCTTTTGAAAACAAGCCTTACGAGCGTCATTCCCCTTAGCACTCTCGCAACCAGGATAGATAGGCACATTCTCGATTATGGCAAAAGGTACTGATATATCTTCCTCTTCATCACCAACCTCAACATCATCAACCTCAACTACCTCTACTACTTGGTCTTGGCTAGATTCTGTACTCTCGATGACAGTCTCTTCGATTTCCGCGGCATCCTCAACCACTTCTATAATCTCCGGCGCCGATGGTGGTGGTGGTGGTGGTGGTGTTTTTATCTGTTCTGTAATTGGAACATCCTCTTTATACTCATCAACAACGTTCAACATTTCTACAATCTTATCAGTTTTTGGATAAGACTTATATTCCAAAGCCCTCCATGTAAGAAAGAGTACTAAGGTGAGGCCTATTACAAAATAGAGACCACTATTGCGATTTAAATCAACTTTTGGATTCTTTTTGACTTGCATGACTTTTGCTTTATGAATTACCCAAATTTACAGCTGTTTCCACCCATTAAATATGACATATATCAGTTTTGAAGCCTGTATTTCATAAATTGATACTATTTCAATTATATATTGCCAATTTGCGAATCAACTATAATATCCTCAGCATTTGGAACGAAATACCGCTTTATTTAGGTATAATTCACACTTTCGCTATTTACTTTGATCACCCTTATCCCTGTTTCATTCTATATTTAGTTAATAACCACAACTTTCTTCTAAAAATGGAGTTCAGCACCCACCTTCCATTTGACGAAAAACGTCTTGATTACACCGTGCCTGTCCGAAAGCAATATGGATCGATTGAAAATCGAGTCGAAAGGTTTGTCTTCAACCAAATAGCGGGCCCTAGGGCCCGCTATAGCTAATTCACCAAAATTCATGACAAAAATAACCACGTTACTTCATCGGTGTAAGTAGCGCCTCATCAAAGTCAATACCTTCTATGGGTTTTAATATTTCCTGTTCGTGATCCCATTCTATACGTCTTCCCAATTTATAGGAAAGTCCGGCCATATGAGATGAAATGGCCTCTTCAAAGCCTTCTTTGATACCACAACTTAATTTGCCACCATTTCGGGCACTGCTCAACCATTCCCGCATATGCAGGAATGTGGAATCAACGCGTGCCCCATTGATATACGTCCACATAAGGCCCTTATCGGCAAAATATTGGGAAGTGGCCGATGCTACGGCATCTGGCGAAGAAGCGCCAGGATTGTATTGGTAAATAGGAACTCCAGGACTCATTTTATTAGCCTCCACCATATCCGCATAACGGGTGGAACCAGCATCGGGCCAAATCGTTAATCGGTTACCAAGTTCCATGGTGCCGTCATGGCCCATAAGATGGGTAGGACGGTTGAACCCGTTGCCCAAAGTAGCACTATACACAAAGGTCATTCCCTTTTCCTTGCCTTTCTTTTGGCTAACTCCGGTAGTAAAGCTGGGATACTCCATATTCACATTCAGGACGTCTGGTACATTACGCCCATCACGATGGGTATAAATACCGCCAGAGGCCATTACAGAATCAGGGATTCCCATATTCAACACACAGTTCAAACGGTCGTAATCGTGGGATAAGAGATCGCCTGAAAGTCCAGATCCATACGCCCACCATTTGCGCCACCTAAAGAAGTGGTTTTTATTGAAAGGCACATTGGGTGCCGAACCTAAGAACAACTCCCAGTCGATGGTCTGGGGACTTGCATCGGGGTGAATGTCATACATCCAAGCGCCATTGTCATCGTTACGATTGGTATTGGTCTGTATGAGCGAAACATGCCCAATCGTCCCTTTCTGGATGATATCCTTTGCTGTCTGAAAACTCAAGGTCTGTCTATGCTGGTGCCCTACCTGAAAAACGGCTTTGGAGTTGCGTGCGGCTTCACGTAGGCGATAGGTTTCCTCGAGGGTATGTGTCATGGGTTTCTCAAGATACACATGAATATTGTTTTCCAAGGCATCAATGGCCATAGGCGCATGCCAATGGTCGGGCGTTGCTATGACAACCGCATCTACCTCCCCAGAACGTATCATTTCTTGATAGGTACGAAAACGTAACATTTTATTACCATCAGTGTTGAAGGACTTTAAAGCCCTATTCGCCCTGTAATCAAAAATATCGCAGATACCCGTGAGTTTTATATTCAGTTTATCCTGGGCCATAAAATCTTTTAAAGCGGAATGCTTGGAATTTTCTTCGGCCTCTAAACGCATTTCTTCTTTCCATTCATTAGTGGCATAACCCAAGGCACGGCATAGTTGTTCGCCGCGAATACCAAAACCTATAAGCCCTATACGAACAGGGTCGCCCCCAATTCCAGGTACCGCGGTAGGTAATGAAGGTTGTATGTTCAACTGCTCCAAAATGGCGGTACGCGCATTTTTCTTGGTCACAGTGTTGGCAGCTCCTGCCCACCAAACAGCTCCCATAAGCGGAATACCCCCCAATCCTTTTAATGCGTCTCTTCTCGTAAATTTCATCTTGTTAGCTTTGGGTTTCTACTTCTTTTTTTTCAAATAATCGGGCAAGCCCAAAAAAATGGGTGGTAGGTATGTGATAGATCACCACACAGGCAACTAGCTCAATCAGGTTTTTGTTGATGAACCAATAGCTACCCTCCACATTGAGTTGGGTAACCCAAGGAAAAGACGGATGGGCCAAATAATACAGGGCCAATAAACAAGCACCCACAAGGGCTCCCCATTTTTCAAAAATACCCAGGACCAGGGTGAGTCCTACAAAAGTCAATGCGATCATGTTACCCCAATCGGCAATGCCGATAAGTGTATCGCTGGTTAACCAAAGAAAAAAGGGACGAAAAGGGCCTTGTGCCGAGGCAAGATATCCAAAGGAAGTCCAATCGGGATTATACAGTTTTATAATGCCCTCATAAAGAAAGTGCCACCCTATGAACAGCCGTAATAGCACTATACTTATTCTTAGCGACTTTTCATTTCTGATTGTAATCATGTGCCATAGTTAAAGGATTAAAGGCGTGTAAGCCTATAAGGTTATACCACATATAACAGCGCAAAACTAGACTCCAAAGCCAGCTAATACTATGACTTTTATCAGTTTTATAAAAGGGTGCAGCACTTCCAATTCCCCGAGGTGAAAATGTCTTGCCCTCCAAATAAAAAAAGACCCTAAAGGATGGGTCTTTTTTTTA
>JBATIW010000360.1:0-7572 GCA_049668005.1 Maribacter sp. | reverse complement strand
TGTTTGACCCCGGATACGAACATCGCCAGCCCAGTTAAAAAAATTAGAGAAGCTGGATTGGACCAATTAAAATGGGCTATTGATATGGGTGTAGAATTAAACGCCGAGGTTATTTGTGGGCCCTTTCATTCAACCAACTCACTTTTTAGTGGTAAACCCCCTACCCCTGATGAGCGGCAATGGAGCATCGAAATGCTAAAAAAAGTAGCAGAATATGCTATTCCTTCGGGGATAATACTAACTCCAGAAGCCTTGAATAGGTTTGAATGTTATTTATACAATACCATGGAAGAACTAACATCTTTGGTAGAACATGTAAATTCACCCAATCTTGGTGCTATGTACGACACTCATCACGCTAATATTGAAGAAAAAAGTCAATCAAATGCCATAAAACATATTGCACCTTATCTAAAGCATGTGCATATAAGTGAAAATGACAGGGGTACCCCTGGTAGTGGTCAAGTGAATTGGAATGACGTTTTTACCTCCCTAAAAGAAATTAATTATGATGGTTGGTTGACTATTGAGGCCTTTAGTAGGCTTGATCCCGATTTTGCCAATGCCATTAATGTTTGGCGAGATTATTCCCCAGCAGAAGAAATATACACAAAAGGATTGCAATTTATTAAAGATGGAATGGGATCATAATTTCCTATTGCATGTAATAAGGAAATCTATGAAAAAATTAGCGTACATCATTCTTTGTATTGGACTTATGGCTTGCAAAGAAAAAAAGGAAGCCATACTAGTTGAAGAAAAAATAATTGAAACACCAGAGCAATGGCTGACTTTTGAAGGTAGTGAAGAAAATTCGAAGCATGTAGTACTTATTTCAGGTGATGAAGAATATCGCTCAGAAGAAGCATTACCACAATTGGCTAAAATTTTATCAAAACATCATGGTTTTAAGTGTACAGTGCTATTTGCCCAAGACCCAGTTAAACCAGGAATTATCAATGCGAATTATGTAAAGAACATATCTGGTCTCGAAGTTTTGTCATCAGCGGATATGATGGTAATCTTTACAAGATTCAGGGCACTGCCTGACGATCAAATGATGTATATTGACAATTATCTTAAAAATGGTAAGCCCGTGATGGGCATACGAACTTCAACACATGCCTTCAATTTTGGTAAAGATTCAACCACAAGCTTCAACCACTATAGTAATGGTTATGCAGGAGGAAAAAGTGAATGGACCGATGGTTTTGGCCGTTTGGTATTAGGTGAAAAATGGATTTCGCATCACGGCCATCATAAACATCAAAGTACGCGTGGCATCGTTGCCGATGGTGCAGTGTCACATCCCATCTCGAACGGAATTAAAAGCGGGGATATCTGGGGTTCAACTGATGTTTATGGTGTTCGATTACCACTACCCGGTGATTCACAACCCATTATATTGGGTCAGGTTATCAATAGAAAAGGGGATTATGATGAGAACGATATCTTTTTTGGAATGAAACCTACCGACACTGAACTAGCCAAAAAGAACAATGAGGGTGCTAAGGTTAATGATATTCCCATGCCGATTGCCTGGACCAAAAGTTATCAGCTACCAAATGGGAAGCAGGGCAAGGCTTTTACTTCTACGATAGGCTCGGCTTCCGATATGCTTAATGAAGGGGTTCGACGGCTTCTGGTGAATGGCATTTTTTGGACGATGGATACCACAGTGCCCGAAAGTGCCAAGGTAGAATTAGTCGGGGAATTCAAACCCTCTAGCTACGGATTTCAAAAGGACGAATATTGGCTTGATAAGCACTTTAAAATTACCAGTTTGAAATAGAATTTTTCAATTTTCACTTAGATTATGAATGGTATTCTGCACTGTACCCTGCAAAGGATTACCGTCAGTATCTAAGAGGCTATACGAAATCGTCATTACGTCTACAGGTTTTACATCATTTAAATATAGGCTCGCAGTTTTTCCATTTACATTGACCTTTGATATGCTTAAGGTCTGCTCGTTATAGCGGTCAGAGCCATAGTTACTGCTACGCACCAAGTCCCAAGTTTTGACTTCATAGTTTTTGACATCACCCGCGTTTTTCAAATCTAGGGAAGAGGTAAAACTTAAGGCTACACCAGAAACTGATGTACTCAGTCTTGTGGGAATCGTAAGAGGTCTGCCCGTATATCTAATACGATACAGACCGCCACCTCGTAACATTTGATTGGTACCCCAGGCCGACATTCCGCATGCATAAAGTTGCCCGTCGCTTGGATTGAACCTACCTCTCATGACTCCTGTTAAAAATTTAACCCCTGGTAAGTCGATAACTCCACCTTGCATCTGACCCTTTACTTTTTCAGGCAATACCAGTTGGATTTTTCCGTATCCATAAGAAAAACTCAAGAGGCTCCCATTTAATGGACCCCATTTCTTACTATCAACCCACAATAATTCTGAGGGCGAACGGTCAAATTTCATATCGACCCAGACCATGGGTTGCTCCATGGCGAGTCTTGTTGTGTCCTTAGGTGGATCGTAGCCCCACATATTTCCGTAAAATTTTCCCTCACCTTCAACCCAATTAATACGATTCATAGGGTTCCAGAAGCCCTGTTGGTCAGTCACTAAAAAACTTCCATCGGGATTAATACACACGCCATTTGCAGCCCTGAACCCGGTTGCTATAATATCCGTTTTTGACCCGTCCTTGCTAACCTTTAATAAGGTACCATGCTGTGGTATTAAAGCTTCCCGGGCATGCCTTCCGCTTTTGGCATAATATAGATTCCCCTGCTTATCGGCCTGCAAACCCATCGCGAATTCATGAAAATGATCAGTAACTTGATGGTCATGATTAAAACTCTCATAGAAATCGGTTTCATTATCTCCATTATAATCGTGTAGTAATACCAATTGATCTCTACAAATCACATAGATCTTCTCATTTATAACTTTAATCCCTAAGGGCTGGAAAAGTCCAGATCCGATTCGTTGCCAAGTAAGTTCTTTTGAACCATCTATAAGGCCAGTAATAAGCCAAATGTCACCATCAGTAGCACAGGCTACCGCTTTGTTAGCATCATTCAGAAAATCGATTCCGCTGAGCTTCATCCGACACGCCCATGGATTATCAAAAGGAGGGGTGAGTTGATCAACAGCGAAAAGCTTGTCCTCCGAACTGGGTGTTATAACACTTTTGATTTTCTCGGGATAATGAGTAGGGCCGCCATGTTTTGTATATTTATCCAAATCTGTTGGTAAGACCGAATTAGCTGCAAAACCAGCCAAATCCGAAAAGGAGCTATCGGTTATAAATAATTTAACTTTCGCCACCTTTGACTTTTGTACGGTCATCATCACAAATCCATCTTCCCTGGATAAGATTGCACCCTCTCCTGTGATTGCTACTTTGTTGGAAACTGGTGCAACTTTCATTTTCAGAAGGTAAGGAGTCGGACTAATATTAAGTGTTCTGGTAAACACAATTTGATTACCGCTAATTTCCCTTCCCAACTTTTCAAGAATGTTTGAGTTTCCTACAGCATAGGAAATAATAATCTTGTCCCCGTGATGATATAAACCCTTGTAGTCAGACCAATTCTTTGGAAGTGGCCCAAATGCCCGACCATCCCTTGCCCTAAATCTTGGGTCCTCAAAAGAACCTGTTTCAGGATTGGCCCATCCAGGCCCGACAGGTGTTTCAAAATGTAATTTTCCTATTGTACGCGGATATGTCTCGTGTTTATCGTTTAGCAAAATACCATTCCAATCGATGAAGCCATCCCCTGTCCATCCCCCCGCAACGCGCATCAGGTCGTGGTCGAATATCATCCAAGCCTTTCCTTTGGAGACTCCTCCCTTCCCTTCATCCAGTCGTACAGCAATGCCCTTGTAGGCAAAATTATTCTTTAAATAATCTTCATCGGGATAAGGTGATGGGCCAGGTGAATGATATCTTTCAAGACCAGTTTCTTCATCGACCAATTCATAGGTGTTGATAAAAAAATTCCCATAATCCATATCTGCCCAAGGTTGATACGGTTTTGTTTCCGGTCCTCTTGACGTTCCTATAGGAAGGTTTCTCAAATAACCCGGTGTGCTGGCAATTAGTTCTACATTCTTATTTTCTTGGATAAATTTTTGGCGGATATACACAATAACATCGTATTTTTCTTGGGGTGTTAGCACAGGCTGTGGTGGCATGGAACCGGAGCCCAATGTAATCGTCCGGTACATGGAGTATGCATCGTTGCCCCCTTTTAATTCTTGTTCCCAAAATTTGGTAGATAAAGGAATAGAACCTTCGACATCCTGATTTCCGTGGCAGTTGATACAATTGGAACTATAGATTCGTTCTCCCCTTTTATAACTTTCTCTATCTGCATCAGCAATGATTCCAGCATGGTCAATGTTTTTTTCCGACTCTGACAAGTCTGCTTCTGTCAACACATAGGTAACCTCAGACCGGTCGATTGTAATGGGTTCTTTGGGTTGTTTTTGGGCGGTAATGGCAAATTCCTCACCATTGAGCGAAATCCTTCCTGAAAAGGTATTTTCTTTAAAAACACCATCTAAAATAGCCTCCTCTCCAAAAAGTTCAAAATTGCCTGATAGTTCATCAATAGATAATGTAACATCCTTCAAAACCATGGTGCCCCAATCAAACGACACCAAGGAAACTTGTTGTATCCCCTCCTTTTCTTTAATCCTGAGAACTCCTTGTGGAGTTTGATCTTCGAACGCGATTTCATAATCCCATGATTCGGTTCGAATCCCGGATTGACAGTTGATAAGAAGTAATGCGCCAAGGCATAGCGAAAAGGACACTTTCAATCGGTCAAAAAATGAACTGACTGTAAAATATTTTGGCGACGGTACATTCATTTTAGATTAAATTATGGAAGAATACAAGAAGGCCATATCCCATTAAGGTTATGTACCTAAAAATATAAAAATATACTTTAGTCGAATAGTTAAATGCTGATAATAATGTAGTTCTATTATTTTAAAATCGATAGCCCAAACTCAAAAGCGTCCCTCGAGGCAAAACAGGAACCACAACAAAACTCGCATTAGGATTGGCTTGAATGAAGTTAGTAGTTGTACCATTCGCACTAGCTCCAAAACTATTGGCCCCAAAGAAGTTCGCAAGTCCCTCCGAGTTGAACAGGTTCGTTACCAAAACATTAGCTGACAAGTTTTTATTGATTTTATATCCAATTCCTGCATTGAAAATGCTATAGGCGGGTAATTGAAATGCATTCGCAATATTACCTTCCCGTTCTCCCATAAATTGCCATTTTAAGAATCCGTTCCACTTTTCTTTTTGATAATCAGCGCCTATATTGAACATCAATTTTGGATTAAAGGCCAAGGTATTGTCAGAATAATCAGTGATCGTATCATCAGCCGAGTCAACTGAACCGGCTGCATCGTAAACTGTCCATTTTGTCGCTTTAGGGTTCTGTAGCGTACCATTGAAACTAAAGGTCAAATATGGGATTGGGGTATAGGCACTCTCCCATTCAAGACCTATGGTACGGGAATCATTGAACTGTACGGGGGCATAAAACACACTTCCATCATCCGGGTCAAACTGAAAATCGGCGATTCCTATGTTTTTAAGTTGACTCCAGAAAGCGGTGGCCATTGCTGAAAATTGCTCTTTGCTAAATTTTAAGCCTATTTCTGCTTGGGTAATTTCCTGGACTTCTCCTTTTTGATTGATTGGGACACCAGAAAAATTATTGAAATAATAATTTAACTCAGGGGCTTTGTTACCCGAGGAATAACGGGTGAAAACGGCAGCTTTATCATTGAATTTATAGTTCAACGCGACCGAATAAGACAGGTAATTATAATTGAAATCAAAAGTATCCCTTGCTCCTGTTGGCATCAGGATTCCGTTGTCATATGCAGTGGTTGGATCCCCGTCAAATCCACCTTCCTGTTCAAACGGGGCAGCTTGGTCCTTGCTCCCTTTATGACCTATGGATTCATAACGCAAACCAACATCAATATGCAAACGATCTTCCAATTTCCATCGGTCATTTGCAAAAAATGCCAATTGGCTTACATCGGCCCTGGAATTATCGAAAAACAAACCTCCGTAATTACTCAACCCGTTTGAATCGGACAAAGCTATGACTGGTTGTCCTGGGTTTTCAAGGGTTACCTCCAACATCCTTGGGTTAGGTTCATAGGTTACATAGCCAAAGCTACCTTGGGTAAAAAGGGAGGTATCTGAAAAACCAGACCCAAAACCAAAGGTAATATCATGGTTTTCAGCATTCTTTCTAAAAGTCAATTGATTCATCCATTCATCCGATCTATTTTGTTTAAGCCATGAAGCCGTTCCCATAATAGCATCATTGGGTAATGTTCCAGAACCTAAATACTGAATGGTTTCACCCGCTAAAATCCCGCTATTGTCCAATCGGGCCAATTCCATTCCACTAACAGCGTCTTTGAAAACAACTTGCCCTATAGGGAATTGAGCCCCACTGATAAAATATGCCAAGGGGTTATCCAAAGAAACAAATGCATTACTGATCGCCGTCTGCCAATTGGCGTTCTTGTGCGAATGTTTTACATTGAGTCTAACAGACCAGTCGTTTCCAAGTTCCTGTAAAATATCAATCCCAAAAGCTTTGTCTTGCGCGTGAACCCCCTGTGAAGGGTCGAAATGATTCGTAGCGCCCTCATTTAATCTTCTTCCATCGGGGACATTGGCAGAAAAAGCGGGCATTATTAGGGCTGTGGTATTAAAGTCCTGGCCAAAAGCCGCCTCTGGATTATCCCAATTGGTAGCGGCAACTCCAGTATATCGATTTGTAAAATCATCAAGCAATTTGCCATAAAACTTGATATAGCCTTTACTATGTTTTTTGAGAACATTGAATTTCAATTGCCCCCCTTTACTGAACGTAAAATCAGTATTACGGGCTCCTTCATCCTTTCGATAATGACCTCCGACGTTATAGAACCAATTATTGCCCAAAGGTCCGCCAAGGGTTCCATCAATTCTCAATAACGCATTATTATCCCCTTGCAAACCTCCTTGAAGTCGAATTTCACCACCCAAAAAATCCCTAGGTCCTTGAGAAATAAAATTATAGATTCCGCCAGGTGCGTTCAATGCTGTAATTGCGGCGCTACCCCCTCTAATAGCTTCAACCCTTTCAGTTGTAATATCATATCGATGAAAAACATCAGGACTGTAATAGGAATGCTGGACTAAACTCACTGGTAATCCATCTTCCTGTAGCGAAACATAATACCATCCCATATCATCCTCTGCCGAGGCAGAAATACCGCGTGTATATACTCTCGTAAAAACTTCCCCTGCTGAGGGATCAGTAAATGTTCCTGGAATAGCCTGCAATACATCTGCAGCTCCCCTTGGAAATGATTGTCGTAAAGCTTTTGGTCCCAAAGTCGTTATTGCCGTACTCGATGACAGCTTGCTACGTGGTTCAAAAGTACCGGTTACCACTACACTTTGCAGGGCAAGTGGGTCATCTTCCAAAATAATATCGAGTTCAATATCAGGCCCCTCAATTTTCAAGGTATTGCCATAGGTTTTAACTCCAAGATAAGAGATGGATAACAAG
>JBATIW010000359.1:0-5606 GCA_049668005.1 Maribacter sp. | reverse complement strand
GGCTCCACTAAAAAAGCAGCCACATTATCGTCATTCAATGCTTCTTTCAGTGCATTAAGGTCATTGTAGCGAATAGAAACCATTCCTGGTGTAAAGGGCCCAAAGTTTTCGGTAGCAATCGGGTCATTAGATGCCGAAATGATGGTTACTGTTCTCCCATGGAAATTATTGTGACAAACCACTATTTTAGCCTGATTGGTATGTATCCCTTTTTTCTCATAACCCCACTTACGCGCTAATTTAATTGCGGTTTCAACGGCTTCGGCCCCTGTGTTCATGGGCAACACTTTGTTAAAACCAAAATACTCCGTAATATACTTCTCGTATTTTCCGAGCATATCATTATAAAATGCCCGTGAGGTCAATGTTAATTTTTCTGCCTGGTCTTTTAAGGCATTAATAATCTTCGGATGACAATGCCCTTGGTTTACAGCGGAATAGGCCGATAGGAAATCATAGTATTTATTTCCCTCTACATCCCAAACATGCACACCTTCACCTTTGCTCAGAACAACAGGTAATGGGTGGTAATTTTGTGCGCCGTACTTTTCTTCCAAAGAAATAGCCTCCGCAGAGCTCATTTTTTCTAAAACTGACATGATACTTGATAATTTAAATAAAAATTTAGCAATTCCTTCTTTGGGAGAGAAATCATCCTATGCAGGTCCGCTAAAATACGAAATGTTCTGACATTGCTAAAACAATACGTTCATTGTGTGCTTTACTCAGTTATCAAGCTTACTGAATAAGGTCGCTACTTGGAGTTCCAATCGCTTCATTTCACGTAGAATATCATTTTTATCCATTTGCAGCCAAATATACAATTTCAACATTCCCATAACTATCATACATAAAAAGCCTGCTGACGCCCATTTAATAAGCTCATTCGTATCATTGGTATCAAAAAATTGGATAATACAATAAATGAGTAATCCGAATAGTACCAAATGAAACACATTCATTATAATGGCAAGCCATCCCATTTTACTTTTATAAACTTCTCCCAATTTTCCAATTAGGTTCTGCTCTTCCAATTCGTCATAGAACTTTGCTTCTTCCTGATTTAAAGTTTCCTTGATAAGTTCATCGATTTTTTCCCTTTCTTTATTCATGATCTATGTTTATAAATTGTTTTTAATTTTTCCCTGGCATGAAACAATCTTGATTTAACCGTCCCAACAGAAATATCCAGAATGTTGCCAATTTCAATTAAAGAATATTCCTGTGTATAAAATAATCGCAAGACAATTTGCTGGTTATTTGGTAAGCTTTTAATTGCTTGCTGTAATTTTATGATTTCAGTATTTTCCTCATTTTTTGTGCCCTCTAAATTGGTATACTGGTATTGCTTTAATTTTTCGCGTTTTGTTATTTTTTGCTTTAAATAATCAATTGATTTTCTTGTTACTATGCGCATGGCCCAACTTGAAAAGCTATTGGGATCCCTTAAATTAACAAGCTTATTAAAGATTATACCCCAACAATCCTGTACCACATCCTTGGATGCATCCAGATCATGTAAATACCAATTGGCATGATTACAGAATCTGTTATGGTGCCTTTTAACCAGCATCCCCAAGGCCTTTTTATCCCCGGATTGATATTGCAGCACCAATAACGCATCAAAAATTTTATTAGGGGTCATTAATTGCTTATTCTATGATAAAGACGTTGAAGTTCCAAAAAGGTTCAATTTTTTAGGAATTTTTTATACTATTCCTTCTAAAGATAGCCGTAATAAATGCAAACCTATTAGTATTTTTGCGCCATGCGAAAAAAAAACATAAGGCAAGTTTTCGAAAAAATTGAAGTTATCGATGCTGGGGCTAAAGGCAAGACCATTGGTAAAGCCCCTGACGGTCGGGTAATCTTTATGACCAACACCGTACCGGGTGATATTGTAGATGTACAAACCACTAAAAAACGAAAATCTTATTTTGAAGGTACCGCCATTAATTTCCATTCGTACTCCGATAAACGCGTAGAACCAAGATGTGAACATTTTGGGGTTTGTGGTGGTTGCAAGTGGCAGCATATGGGTTATGGGCATCAATTGTTCTATAAACAGAAAGAAGTCGAAAACAACCTGCGCCGTATAGGACATCTAGATTTACCGGAGCTTTACCCAATAATAGGTTCCAAGGAACAATACTTCTATAGAAATAAAATGGAATTCTCGTTTTCCGATAGCCGATGGCTAAGCTTAGAAGAAATACAATCCAAAATCGAAATAAAGGAAAAAAACGCTTTAGGTTTTCATATTCCAGGTATGTGGGACAAGATATTGGATATAAAAAAATGCCATCTCCAAGCAGACCCATCGAATGCCATTCGTTTGAAAGTGAGGGATTTTGCTGTAAAAAACAACATTTCTTTCTTTAATCCCCGTAACCAATACGGGATGCTTCGTACGCTAATGATACGAACAACGTCTACGAAGGAGATTATGGTAGTAATCCAATTTTTTGAGGATGACAAAGAAAAAAGAGAGCTTTTGTTGAATCATCTGGCCGAAAGTTTTCCAGAGATTACATCCTTGCAATTTGTTATCAATAAAAAACAAAACGATACCATTTATGACCAAGAGATTATCTGTTTTGCTGGGCGCTACCATATCATTGAAGAAATGGAGGAACTGCAATTTAAAATCAATGCCAAATCTTTTTACCAAACGAATTCCGAGCAAGCTTATGAGCTTTACAAAATTGCTCGGGAATTTGCCGGCCTTACAGGAAAGGAGCTGGTATATGACCTCTATACAGGCACTGGAACCATTGCACAATTTGTTTCCAAAAACGCAAAAAAAGTAATCGGAATCGAATCGGTGCCAGAAGCCATTGAAGACGCCAAGTCAAATGCAGCGAACAACAAGATTGAAAATGTTGATTTTTTTGTGGGCGATATGAAAAACGTATTCAACGAAGATTTCATCGAAACACATGGCACTCCCGATATTATTATTACCGACCCACCACGCGATGGTATGCATAAGAATGTGGTTCAACAAATATTGAATATAGCCCCCCAGAAAGTGGTTTATGTAAGTTGTAATAGTGCCACTCAAGCCCGGGATTTGGAATTGATGAAACAGTTATATAAGGTGACCAAAGTACAAGCTGTTGACATGTTCCCGCAAACACATCACGTAGAAAATGTTGTACTTTTGGAAAAGTTATAGCTCATGAATAAATCAATACTAGTATTTATTATTTTATTAGGTGTCATTCTTTTCCCGGCCTGCGAGAAAGATGACATCTGCGTTGAAGGCGATACACCGCTATTAGTGATTCGGTTTTATAATGAAACCGATACTACAAGTACTAAAAGCGTTACAAATTTAAGAGTTGTTGGTTTGGACCAAACTACAACTGTGAATACTTTTAGTGACAGATCTTCTGCCGATTCCTTGGCGGTTCCCCTTAGGCCTGGAGCTACTAGTACTACCTACTTACTCATTGCCAACTCAGCAGATGAGGAGGAAGTCGAAATCGGTAATACAGATACATTAACCATTAATCATGAAACCAAAGAGGTATTTGTTTCAAGAGCCTGTGGATTTGTGGCCAACTATGAAAATCTGACACCGAGCCTTGATACCGACACAGATAATTGGATAAAAAATATTGAAGTTATATCGTCAACCGTTGAAAACTCAGAAACAGCCCATGTTAAAATATTCCATTAGCATCCTATTTCTATTGTGCTTCTTTAATGGATGGGCGCAAGATGATGCAATTAATCTTACTCCCCAGGATACTATTGTTCGCCAACAGACGTATGGACTAAGAGTCGGGGTCGACCTTAGTCGTCTCATAATTTCGCAAACCAGCGAGGATTACACAGGTATTGAGATCGTGGGGGATTATCGTTTGAAACAAAAACTCTATATAGCTGGTGAATTGGGAAATGAAAAGAAAACCAAACAGGAAGATCTTTATAATTTCACTACTTCTGGGAGCTATTTAAAATTGGGTATAGATTATAATACCTATGAGAATTGGTATGGAATGAATAATTCAATTTTCATTGGCGGTAGATATGCCATAAGCAGTTTTAGCCAAACCCTGAACAACTTTCAATATTTTGACACCAACAGATACTGGAATCCTGATACATTTCCCAATAGTTCCACTGAAGCTCGAAAATTCGATGGTTTGACTGCCTCCTGGTTAGAATTTGTATTTGGGCTGAAAGCTGAGTTGTTTTCCAATCTTTATTTAGGAGGAAGTGTTCGTATAGGTTTTTTAATGAACAATAAAGCGGCAGAGGATTTCCCAAACCTTTTCATTCCCGGTTTTAATAAGGTAACCGATGCCAGTAAATTTGGTATAGGATATAATTATTCGCTTACCTATTTAATTCCTTTGTACAAAAAAGGGCCTAAGAAAAATAAGGGGAATATCGAAAATGAACAATAGTTAGATTTCTCGAAATCCCTTAGTAAAAATCCATTTCATTATAATCTTTCTACTACCTTTTACTTCAATAACTGCAAATTTTGGAGCTAATATGCTAGCAATAACGGCCGCTCCCAATGCCAGGTACAAACGGTCTATGTTAAAAAGATATCCAAAAGCAATTCTTGCGGCAAGAAACAAAATTGCAAACGCCAAAAAGTTTAGTAAAATAGCTTTTGTTTTTTGGCTCATACCTTAGGATCTGTCTTGAAATTTAGCTTTTTTGCTCCCCGCGTACATGACATATTTTACCAAACGGGATTCTAATTGGCTATTGAATACCTTTATTTTTCTAGATGGTCTTAATCCAACAAATTTAAGGGCCTCCAAGTTCGAGGTAATGAACCAAGCATCGGTTCCTGGATATTCTTGCTTTAGCGTATCACCAATAGAAGCATAAAAATCTTCCATGTCAAGGTCTAGTCGTTCCCCATAGGGCGGATTGAACACCATATGTAAATGATTATCGGTAAACTTGGTCGATTCGAAAAAACTCTTGCGTTCAACGGTGATGTATTCAGACAGATTGGCGTTGGCGATATTATCAATAGCCTTTCTAACTGCAGATGGGGCTTTGTCATAACCCACAATCTTATGATGAAACTCACGGGTTTTATTCAAACTACTCTCAATGATTTTTTGAAAAAGTTCTTCATCAAAATCTTCCCACTTTTCAAAGGCAAATTCCTTTCTGTTAATGTTTGCAGGGATATTACATGCAATCATGGCAGCTTCCGTTAAAAAGGTACCACTCCCACACATTGGATCAAGAAAATCGGATTGTCCATCCCAACCACTCAATAATAATAGACCAGATGCCAAAACTTCGTTAATCGGCGCTATATTGGTAGCCGTCCTATATCCTCTATGATGCAACGACCTACCTGAACTATCCAAGGACACATTACAATGCTCTTTATGGATATGAATATTAATGCGAATATCAGGGAATTTAACATCCACATTAGGTCTTTGCCCATCAGTTTCCCTGAATTTATCGACAATGGCATCCTTGATTTTTTGGGAAACATAAAGTGAATGGGTAAAAACATCAGAAAATAAGGTGGTATCTATTGCAAAAGTTGAATCAACTGAAAGTACTTCAGTCCAATCCATGTTATAAATCTATTTATAAAGCTCATTCTCATC
>JBATIW010000358.1:0-19733 GCA_049668005.1 Maribacter sp. | reverse complement strand
GCGCTATGGTCTCAATTTGTTTGAAAGCCCATGATTTCTTGTATTCCCCTAAAGGCGCGATACCTCCGGCTTGAATCGAGAGCTTTTTATTCGGGAAAATCTTTACTTCATTGACCTCATACACATGTCCCAAACCGTTACATTTTTTACACATGCCTTTGGGCGACTTAAAGGAAAATGTATTGGGTTCTGGTGTGGGGTAAGAGATACCCGTAGATGGGCACATAAGGTCGCGACTAAAATATCGGGGATCTTTACCGCTTTCCTCCAAAACCATTAAAACATAGTTACCGCTATACATCGCTGTGTTTATGGTTTCGGACATTCGCTTGTCCAAATCGGTATTATCGCTGATTTTAAGGCGATCAACGACGATTTCTATATCATGTGTCTTGTATCGGTCAACTTTCATTCCCTTAACAATATCCATGACCTCGCCGTCTACACGGACTTTTACAAACCCCTGTTTGGCTATTTGTTCAAATAGTTCCCTATAATGGCCCTTTCTCGATTTTATGATAGGGGATAGAATATTGATTTTCTTGTCCTTATAATCCGTAATAATGAGTTCCTTGATTTGTTCATCGCTATAACTGACCATTTTTTCGCCAGTATTGTAACTATACGCATCACCTGCACGGGCAAATAACAATCTAAGAAAGTCATAAATCTCTGTAATCGTACCTACTGTAGACCTGGGTGATTTTGAAGTGGTTTTCTGTTCAATGGCAATAACGGGGGATAGGCCGTCTATTTTGTCGACATCTGGGCGTTCAAGACCACCTAAAAATTGACGTGCATAAGCAGAGAAGGTTTCGATATACCGGCGTTGTCCTTCTGCGTAAATGGTATCAAATGCGAGGGATGATTTACCACTCCCGGATAAACCAGTAATCACCACCAGTTTTTCCCGCGGAATGGTAACATCAATGTTTTTGAGGTTATGGACACGAGCCCCTTTAACCTCAATATTTTCCTCGTAGTTTATCATCTTTTCAAAGCAAAGTTGCAAAGTTACGATTTTGACCCATAAAATGGAAGCTGACTGAGTTTTGATTTTTCATGCTTCTATGTTAATTAAACGGAAATTTAGAATTGGTCCTATGACCTTATGGAATATAGGTTCATGTATTCAGTATCCAGAGATTGGAAAAGGTGTGATTACAAAGTAGACCCCAAAACATAATCCTGTACTATATATTGTTAATGAACTTTAAACCATAGCTATTGTTACCGATTTTGATGAATTGAAGCTGTTCCGTATGAAGTTGACTGTATGGCCTTACTTTATAATATCGATATGGTTCGTGAAAGAATTCGTGTTATGGAACAAAGTTTAAATACAACCAGGAAGCTTGACGATCAAAAAATGGTTGATAAGCAACAGTATGATCATTATCAATGGCGGTCTTACAACTTTCATTGTGAGTTTCCAAAATAAGAGCGTTCATTTTATTGGCAAAAAAACAAACTAACTACCGAAGTCAAATGGCCAGTCTGTACCTGCTTTCAGCGTAAGGATTAAAGCCAATATTGCCATTTAAATACATATTCTTTGTTTCTTTTGAAATCAATTCAACTGATTTGCCATTATAATACATCCCATAATTGCGTTTTCTATCAAAAATAATCCATTTATGCTTTGAGTAGCGATACCGAAAATGTCTAGAAACTAAAGGAAGTACATTAAAACCAGGTGCTATTTCTGAAATGTAAATAGCGTCTTTGGTGGACTGAAAATCGAGCAAATCTTCTATTTGTGCTTTTTCCCGACCTACACTTATTGCCAATTTGGAAATCTTAATTTCTATTATGGCTAGTTGTTCAATATCAATCTGTTCCAGCAAGCCATAAAGCTTTTTGATATATTGATAGAGCATAAAATCAACACCTTCTGCCTCACTTAAAAAGGCAAAGTATATGTTTCTAACAGCGCTATGGTTTTTATTTTCAATACTCTCCCAAACTATTTTCGCTTTCGATTTTTGTGTTGTGATAATATCAGTATCTGAAAACAACCCTTTTTGGGCTTCTGTTTCCCGCTTAAACCCCAAAACATTAAAATTATTTTCAAAAGCAGTAAATACTGCCGTTAGAAAGCCATTAAAACTTCCATCATAGATTAAAACCTTAAAATTATCCATAATCCTTAAAATAAACGTAATTGTATACTATTCTTAGATCCTAGGCCTTTGTTGACCACAATATTGTTTACAATAGTGGGAGTAGAAAATTTACTCCTTTTATTGTTGACCATCTTATTTTCATTGGTTACATCCCTCGTACCTGCAACAGCAATAAAAGTGAGTTTGTCCTGGATTGTATTATTTATCATTTCGTTATTGGTATATAATCCAAATATATGGATATATTCCTAAATATGGAAATATTCCACATTTATTTTGGATATATTCCAAATTGTGTATCTTTGAGTATGGAAAATGAGATCACACTAAAGCGTTTTACTGATGTTCGTAGGGAACTGGGATATACACAAGCCGAATTTGCCAAAGTCTTGGGGGTATCAAATACTACTGCGGATATTGAAAGAGGGCGGACAAAGTTGTCGGGCAAAGTAGTTGCGGAGCTGCTAAAACAATTTAAGATCAATCCTTTATGGTTATTTAACGAAAGTGAATCAAAGTATTTGGAAACATCGAATACCAGTGTTATTCCAAAGGTGGTAACCGTGGATTCATCCGATAGTGAGAATATGGTATTGGTAAACGCCAAGGCCGCAGCAGGTTATCCCCAAAACATTCAGGATACAAGCTGGTATAAACAATTGCCTGCTTTTGACCTACCGCTTCCTGAATTCAGAAATGCTTCCTATCGTGGTTTTCAGGTAGAAGGTGATAGTATGTTGCCGAATTTAAAGCCAGGGGAGTGGGTATTGGCCAAAGCAGTAGACGATATTGCGCATGTGAGTTCCAATAAAATTTATGTAATTGTATTACAGGATGCCGTTCTTGTCAAAAAAATTGAAAAGGCACCTACTTCAAATAATATAACCTTGATTTCCTTGAATGAAACTTACCCTCCATATGAAATTGAACCACATCAGATTCAGGAAATTTGGCAGGTGAATAGTAAGATTACCTTTGGTATTGACGCTACAACCGAAAAGGGATTGTTACGACAACTTCAGGAATCCATGGAGGAATTGAAAAGTCAATTCAATCAAGCAAAGACCTAGATCATAACTTTAAGGTATACATACCACTATTCTTTAGGTTGAATCCGAGACTTTTGTACAATGCAATGGCTGGCTTTCTATGATGCCCACTGAATAACAATATTTCGGATAGGTTTAATTTTTGTCCTTCTGAAATAAGCATTTCCATTAGTTTTCTACCAATACCCTTTCCTCGCTTTTCTTGGGACACCACTACATCTTCAACCATACCCTTGTAGCCTGATATTACTTTGTATGTCGCTAATGAAGCCATACCAACCAACTTTTCATTATCCCAGCAACAGACACAGATAAATTCGTTTCCTTGTGCTATGACATCAAGTATATCCTTTTGATTTATCTCGGCATTCAATGTTTTGAACAAATCACTGATCTCTATTTTAATTGCCGGTGTTAAATCCTTTTTTTGAAGTCTGTTTATTTTCATAGGTTGCTTTCTGTTAATTTCAATACTATTATCTAACTCGTTTTTACATAATTTTTGCTTTTATTATATACGGCTATTGTGATAGAAATTTGTGCGAGATAATAAGTAGGCAATATCAAGATATTCAATGAATCGAAGCTCATGAATTCCTTAAAGGAAATAATGATATCTGAAAATAGAATAAAGGCAATCCCAATGAAATAAGGAGTTTTAATATTGGGAGTTGCCCGAATGCCCATTGCCGCTCCTAACGATACACAAGAAACTATCAAATAGAATAAAACGGTAAAAGCAAGGGTCTTATCCAGAATGTTCGGGTAAAGTGTGAGATAATAGAAAATCAAAAAACCCATAGTAATTAGAGTAGTTACCTTCCAATTGATAGTGCCGTTGAGTAGCGAAAAAATCAAATATCCGACATGGGCTGATAAGTAGAGTGAAATACCTACAATGAACATCGAATTATCACCACTCATATGGGAGAGAAAATAATCTCCTATCATTGAACAAACAAAAGCCAAAATAACCACCCAAACATCCAAAACCTTCATTAATTGCTTAAAATAAGCAGTAAACAAAATTATTGAACCTACCGCGGCAACACCTATTTTAAATATAAAAATGGCAGTCCCGATAGCTATTAAAGCAGAAACAACTTGTGTCATCAACAAGAGAAGTATCCAAGGTTTCATAGAAGATCTGGCCATTATTAAACAGTGGTTTCATTCTGAATCAAATCCAAATCAAGTTCATTGAAATTATTGGCGGCCTTAACCAATAGGGTAGAGCCTATGGTTTCGAACAAATGGTTTGTCCTAAGAACAAACTCCGCTTGTTTTTCAATTTTATAATTTGGGATACCCACCAGGGTCAGGTTAGTTGCGGCCGATTCCTCTTCGATAATATCATAAAAAGGCTTTTGTTCCACGGCATTGTTAATGATCTTTATTTCAACATTTACACGCAGATCCTCAACAAGCTTGGCAATTTTGCCCTGAATGACTTCAATATCAACATTATTGTTGTTTACAAATAAAACCCGAATATCAGGATTGTTCCATTTAGGTGAAGCTATGATAAAACGGGCTATGTTGAGCATCATCTCCGCATTCTTACTATCGGTCTCCCGCCACCATAGGTCTACAGTTTGGTAGTTTCCAAATTTGGTTTTTCTATCAAAATCCAAATACAGAAGGTTGTAATCCAAATGTAAAAGGGTTTCGGTCATCTTGGCGTATTCGGTTGAATTCTCCAATCCTTTTGGCCAACCCATCATAATCGTATTTGGCTCAACGCCTGAAAAACCAAATGTTGAGGCAATATTGGTAATGCCAGAATAGATATTGTCAACTTTGATTTGTCGTGCAAAAATTCCAAGCTCTTTAAAATTTTCATCCCTGACAGTTTGCTCAACCTTTCGAAGTGGAATATCACTATTCTTATCAAGTATAAGCTTGAAGTTTGTAACAACACCTGTTCTCCCAGATACGGTTTTCCCTAATTCCAATAAATAGGATTGGTGATCACTTTTACCGCTAAAAAGAATGATATTCGGGTTCCAATTCATATTTTCATCATCCTTTTCATCTATTTTCTTAAGTCCTTTATTTACAACGTTCTCCCATACACTACGCCAAACATCATTTGACTGTATTTTAACTTCTTTGCGTTGAAGACCAAAATAAAGTGCTGATATTACTGCAAGTGCCGCCATCATTGCAATCATATCCAATTTGAACATCACCACAAAACAAGCGATAAAACCAAGGAGACCAATCCATCTTTTTATCTTGAATGTAGGTTGGAAATCAGGATTTGCCCAACTTTCCAAGAAATAGGATATATTGATGAATCCGTAAGCTGTTAAATAAAACATGGATACTACTCTGGCAATAACATCCAATTCCCCAATAAGAATTCCAGCTTCAGCTATAATAAATACCATGAAGAGGGCATTTACCGGTTCGCTATTTTTTCCTCTTCCTTTACCAAATATTTTTGGAGTCACCTTATCTATTGACATGGCTTGTAAAATCCTAGGACCACCAAGAATCCCACCAAGGGCCGAAGACAAGGTAGCACCCCAAATACCAGCAACTACGGCAGGCGCGAAAAGGGCCATCTTCATAAGAATGTTGTAGTCTGATTTTAAAAGTTCAGGATTAATGGCAAAAGACATAAAGATGGCCAACACAATGTAAACCATAAGCCCTACACCAATAGCGGCCAGGGTACCAGTAGGAATTGACTTTTTTGGATCTTTCAAATCACCACTCATGGCGATACCCGCAGTAAAGCCTGTAACGGCAGGAAAGAAAACTGCAAATACGACTTCTAATGAAACTGAATCTTCAGAGGAAAATAGGGTAACAGATTGTGGAGCAAATTCTGTAGTACCAAAAAAAATGGATATCAAGGATATGACAATGGCAGCCAAAATGAAAAATTGCGCTTTTAAGGCTACTGAGGTACTTATAATTGCCAATAAGGTCAATGCTACTAGAGCGATGGTTCCTGTGAGACGAAAGTCATTAATAGACATTCCAATATCGAAATACGCATTAAAACTTTCGGAAAAACCGATAAGATATAAAGCTATGGAAAAAGCCGTGCCCACATAGAGTGCAATCCCGATAGAACCACCGATGGGAATTCCCATGCTTCGGGAAAGTACATAATAAATTCCTCCAGCACCGATTTTTTTATCTGTGGCAACCGAGGAAACACTTAAGCCAGTAGTTACGGCAATGACATGGGCTATGATTATTATTCCAATCGTTCCTAGAAGTCCAGCATTACCTACGACCCATCCCAGACGCATATACATGATTACACCCAAAATAGTCAAGATAGATGGCGTGAAAACGCCTGCAAAGGTTCCGAATTTCTTTTTATCGGCCATTTATAAATGGTTGGTTAGAATATTACCATTAAAATAGAGTAAGATAATTATTCTTTTTAAGCTAGTGATAAGGATGACGATGTTTTTATAAACTAATGCGATTTACCTTGGTATTAAACTTTTACATTCCTTCTTAATCAGTATCTTTAATAGATTGCAAATTCGACAAAACAAATCATTGATAATGGCAAACTATTCTAAAACAACTAAGTTAAAATCTGACCGGAGAACATTCATTAAAAAATCAGGATTAGCTCTCGTAGGGAGCTCCCTTGTTTATCCTTCGGGAGTTTTCAGTGCTTCAAGACTTACGAAAGATTCCAAATTGAAAGTAGGACTAATTGGTTGCGGTGGTCGTGGTACCGGTGCCGCAGTTCAAGCGCTTCAAGCTGATCCAAACGCTGTTCTCACTGCCATGGGTGATGTTTTTGAAGATCGTCTCGAAAAGGCACATTCAGAAATTGTCAAAATTGCCGCTAATCAGGTTAAGGTAGATAAGACACAAAAGTTTATTGGTTTTGATGCCTATCTAAAAGTAATCAATTCTGGTGTTGATGTGGTTTTACTTACCACACCTCCCGGATTTAGGCCTGATCATTTAACAGCTGCTGTTAATGCAGGAATGCATGTTTTTTGCGAAAAACCGGTTGCTGTTGATGCTTCCGGCATACGTAAGGTTTTGGCGGCAGCTAAGATTGCCAAAGAAAAAAACCTGTCATTGGTTTCAGGCTTTTGTTTTAGATATGATAATGCCAATAGGGCTACGTTCAGTAGGCTTTTAGACGGTGAAGTAGGGGATATTATGACCATTTCAACTTTTAGATTAGGAGGTGAACTTTGGTATAAGGAACGTCAACCTGATTGGACGCAAATGACTTATCAAATGCGCAATTGGTATTATTACAATTGGCTTTCTGGTGATTTTATAGTAGAACAGGCTGTTCATAGTTTAGACCTTATGTCTTGGGCTATGGGAGATGTAATGCCATTAAGTGCTGTTGCTACCGGTGGTAGACAAGCTCGTACGAATAAACGCTATGGAAATATCTATGATCATTTTGGGGTTGAGTTCGAATATGCAACTGGAGCTAAAGGTTTTCATTTTACAAGGCAGCAAGCTGACACTTCCAATCGTAATAGTGTTGATGTATTTGGGACAAAGGGAAGTGCTGTTATCAATATTGGAAGACAGTATGAAATCAATGGAAAAGGGAACTGGAGGTTTGATGGAGAACATAATAATATGTACCAAACTGAACATGACGAACTTTTTAGAGCCATTCGAAGTGGTGAACCGATTAATGATGGGGAATACATGGCAAATAGCACAATGCTCGCTATTTGGGCACGTATGGCCGCCTATACTGGGCAAGCTATATCTTGGGACCAAGCTATAAATTCCAAGGAGACCTTAGGTCCTAAAAATGAAGACTATGCTTGGGATTATGTTTGGGAAATGCCGCCAATAGCGGTACCTGGAAAAACAAAGTTTGTTTAACGCATCAAGTTATTAATTATGAAAAGTCACATCAGTATTACGCTTTTGGTATTCGTTTTATTTTCATGCATTATAAAAGGTCAAGACCAATTAATCGTTTTTGGCACTGAAACGTCTATAGAACAATTAACATCCAATTCGGAAGAAGAAAAAAATATTAAGTGGATAAATGTAAATACCGACCCTGATACATGGCGCACCGAAAGAGAGTTGCTTATATGTAAGGGAATGCCCATTGGGGTGATGCGTTCCGAAAAACAATATGAAAACTTCATTTTAATGGTTGAGTGGCGACACATGGAAGCTGGTGGAAATTCCGGTGTGTTTGTATGGAGTGATGCTAAACCTGATAAGAATTCCCGTTTACCTGGTGGTGTAGAGGTTCAAATGCTAGAGTTGGATTGGGTGAAGTTGAATACAAGAGATGGTAAAGTGCCTCCTATTGCTTATGTGCATGGAGAATTATTTGGTGTTGGCGGAGTTGAAATAAATCCTGATAATCCAAGAGGTACGCGAAGTAAATCCATTGAAAATAGGGCCTTGGGAAAAGGGGAGTGGAATAGTTACACGGTTATTTGTGTAGATGGTACCATCAAGCTATCAGTGAACGGAAAATTCGTTAATGGCATTAGTCAGTCAAGCATCAAGAAAGGATACTTATGTTTAGAGTCTGAAGGAGCTGAGATACATTTCCGAAATTTTAAGCTTATTGAATTACCTTCTGGTATAACCTCCAAGGCGCAGACTGTGGATATGATTGTAAACGAGTGATCAATAGTAATTAAATCCCTTAACAGCGCCCATATCCAATGTAATAGGACCTAATACATGCGTTTTGGGTAAAAAGGCACCACTATCTACAAGCTGCCAATCGTCCCATGAAGCTTCCAATCCGCCAATGGGTATAATTTGCACCCACATTTTAAAACTCTCGGGAAAGCCATTGGGTTGTAGTTTCCACAAATACGAATCACCAGGGGTGCTGCCACCACTTGTATAAGTGACCAACAGTCCGTCCGTGCCATCATCCAATTTCACAAGGCTACGTTCTACTCCTTCATCAAAAACCTTAAAGGGGGCTACGAGCCAAAAAGAATCATTATTGAAGAGTTTAATTGCCTTTTCAATTGCTTTTACGCGCTGCTTATCATCCTTTACTAGTATGGTTTTTTGAAAGACATAACTTTTCTTCGGGTCTTTAAGCATTAGATTTACGGTGATATCGTCCCATGAAACCTTAACTTTCCCTAACTTTTTATCCCAAATATAAGTATGCTTGCCATTGCGGAATGTCCATGTCAAATAACGTGTATTTTTGAAGGCCTCAGCGTTAACCGATTTCAACATCCTTTGCGCCAAGGCATCGGCTTGTGGGCCGGACTTACCGGTTGGTAAGGGCTCGTTATAGATTGAGTAAATTGCAATTGAAGCAACTAGGATCAATAGGAGCAAAACTAGAAGTATCCTTATGAACTTTTTTATCATTTTATAGGGCGGTCTTATTCATTACTTTTTTTATAACATTCTTTTTGATTAATACCGAGGCGGTCAAAACACCAGCGAACAATGCTCCTGCAACACCGGCTGTTACAATATCCTGTCCGGTGAGATAAAAATTCCTTATCGGGGTCCTTGGTCTTAGGAATTTTTGGCGGAAGCGCTGAGGGGTATGGTCAATGCCATAAATTTCACCCTGGTCATAATTGACGAAATGCTTAGTGGTTAAAGGAGAGGAAAGTTCGTAGTACGCTATGCTCCCTTCTAGATGGGGTAGTTGTTTATATAATGACTTGAGTAAACGTTGTGCAGTTCTCTCTTTTCGTTGTTCATACTCCTCGCCTCGTTTCATCCATCGGCTACCATCCCATTTTGCATAGTTTTCATAGGGTTCGAGTGTAATAATATCAATGGTACTTTTGCCAGGATACCGATTGGACCAATCCGGGTCTTTTGCAGAAGGGAACGACACGTAAACCACTGGTAATGGTGCGTTGTTGTCTTTTAGGAATTTCTCAACTGTTGTATCATGGTCATCGGTCCCTTCAGGATAAATCCATAGATTGGTTTTTGGTAATTTTAGTTCTTCAGGAGAACCTTTCAATCCAATATACAAACAGGCATGCGACACGGAACGCTTTACATTTTTTAGGGACTCTTCCAGCTTGTGCTTGTTTTTAAGGGCATCTGGCAGTAATTTTTTATATGTGGTCATGATTCCGGCGCCACTGATTATGTTCTTGGCATAAATCGACTTCCCATCGGTCATTTGAACACCGATTGCTCTATTGTTTTCAATAATCACTTTATCTACCTCAGCATTTATAAGAATAGTACCCCCAGCTTTTTCTATTACAGGATCTATGGTTTCCACAATTTTCGAAGAGCCTCCAATAGGAAAGCTACCGCCACTAAAATAATGACGAACCACGGATGCATGCATAGCGAAGCTACTTTTCTTTGGGGGTAAGCCATAATCCCCATATTGCCCAGTTAGCACTTTGATCAATTCCTGATTATTCGTTAAAGAACTTAAAACATCATAGGTTGTTCGATCGGAGAATTTCAGGAAGGGTCGTCGCATTTTTTTTCCCACCAATTTGGAAAGTAGGGTGGGAATGGCCTTTTCAGCAAAAAAACTACCTGTAGCTTTAGTACTGGCAAAAACCAAATTGATATAATCATCTATTGCTTCGCTCTCCTCAGGAAAGTATCCATACAGCTTTTGTTTAAAGTTTTTAATACCCTTTACAAAATCATAGGATTTTTCACCGATAATGATCCGATCATAAACCTCTCCCATGTCCGCCCATTTCAGATTGGCATCGGTTATATAATCAAAAAGGTGCTTGGTAATACTATTGGGGCGTTGAACCTCACCAATGTAATGAATACCCACGTCCCATTCATAGCCTTTACGTTTAAAAACATGGGTGAACCCACCTGCGGTGTAATGGCGTTCCAATACCAAGACTTTCTGGCCCTCTTTGGCCAATATGGCAGCAGTTGTTAAACTTCCCATGCCCGAACCAATAAGTATGGCATCGTATTGGGGGCTTAATTTAGGATTTCTTTTATAGGATTGGATCATTGTCTTCTCAATTAAAGGATTCTAAAAACCAACTGCGGTGTCATCACCACGTTTATCGGCGCCGCCTTCTAATCGGCCATCTGGTAATACGCGTATCGCATCAACTTTGCCCAAGATAGGGGTTCGGTCTTCATTGATTATATACCCTTTTTTTTTGAGGTCATTTTTTACAGTACTTGAAAACCCTTCAGGTTCAAAGATCACAAAATCAGGTAACCATTGGTGATGGAATCTAGGAGCATTAACGGCATCTTGCATGCTTAGATTAAACGCATAGGCATTTAAAATGGTTTGGGCCACAGCAGTGATAATCGTTGACCCTCCGGGACTTCCAACCACCATCCAGAGTTTATTGTCTTTTTCAACAATAGTGGGTGTCATTGAGCTTAGCATGCGTTTTTCAGGGGCAATACTGTTGGCATTCGCACCAATGAGTCCAAACATATTGGGTACCCCAGGTTTGGCGCTGAAATCGTCCATTTCATTATTCAAGAAGAAGCCCAATTCATCACAGTATAATTTGGACCCATAAGCTCCGTTTAAGGTCGTAGTTACAGAAACTGCGTTACCTTCCTGATCTACGATGGAGTAGTGGGTCGTTTCCGAACTTTCTGATATCTGGATATTTCCGCGTTCTATATCGGATGATAATGTGGCCTTATCAAAAGTAAAATCTACCATTCGTTCGCTTATGTACTTCTGGCTCAACAATACATCCAACGGAATATCAACAAAATCAGGGTCTCCAAGGAAATAATTACGATCAGCATATGCTCTACGACTAGCCTCCGTAAAAAGCTGTATGGCTTCTGTGGAATTATGACCGAAATCAGATATATCATAAGGCTCGATCATCTTAAAGATTTGATTCATAGTTACCCCACCACTACTTGGAGGACTCATGGAAATGATTTTCAAGTCCTTATATTTAAAAATAATTGGTTGTCGCCATATGGCTTCATACTTTGCCAAATCTTCCACGGTTACGTAGCCTCCATTTTTTTGTATAAAAGAAGCTAATTTTTCAGCGGTTTCACCTTTGTAAAATTCATCACGGCCATTTTTGGATATCCTCCTTAAAGTATTGGCAAGTGCAGGATATTTTAAAGTATCACCTTTTTTGCAGCTATTGAAAAACAGGGTGTTATCCCCATTTACTTCAATTATTTGTTCTCTATAATGTTCCAATCGGTTGGCTTGTTTTTCGGTAACCACAACACCCTGTTCCACTAAATGAATGACAGGTTCCATGATTTCAGCTATGGGTAAACTTCCAAATTTATCATGCACTTCGAAAATCCCCGCAATGGTACCAGGTACTCCAACCGCAGTAGCTCCTATAGTACTTTTACCAGGAATAACATTGCCTAAGGAATCTAAATACATGTCCTTATGTGAAGATAGCGGAGCTTTTTCACGATAATCAATGGCGCCAATATCCCCGGTGTTTTTGCGATAGACCATAAAACCGCCTCCACCAAGGTTCCCAGCAAAAGGATACGCAACTGCCAAGGCCAATTCTGTACCAACCATAGCGTCAAAAGCATTGCCGCCTTTCTTAAGGATTGCCGCACCAACAGCGGATGCTTCTTGTCGTGCTGAAACGACCATAGCTTTCTCTGTTACAAGTCCTGTGGCCTTTGCCGGTTGTTTTCTACAATCGGTAAAAAGCAATAGAAGAAATAGCATGGGAAAAATTCTAAATAGTTGCTTCATGTTTTATATGGGTATTCGTTTATAGCGATATGTATTTTTGCTTTGAAAAGATAATTAATTCTTCAAAAAAGGAAGTGAATTCCTTTTCGAAATCGGTATAATGCTCTTCCAGATCCAATATCGCGAAATTCATTTTCGACTTATTCTTTGTCCTACGGTTCATGCCATTCAAGACTCTACCTATACCCTCCATTTTGGAATAATTATAAATCCAATTGTCGGTTATCATATACGGCATCATACGCTGCACTCCATGGGGAAGAATGGGGTAATTGTCTTCCAAAAGATCATAAAAATTTTCCACATAGACCTCTAAGGGAGTAGTGGAATATTTTTTCCAGTTTTTCGCCAGAAAATGGTCGTAAAAGATATCTACAATTACACGACTATAGTGACTATAGTTTTTATGTAAACGTTTGCTACTTATTTTGGGGATGGCATGCGAATCTGTATAAGTGTCTATTTCACGGTGCAATAAAATTCCCTTCTGTATACGGTTAGGCAAGTGGTCAATCTTATTGCCACGAATGCTATCGGCAATAAAATTGCCAATGGTTATCTCATCATCGCCAAAAGAAAGGTAAATGTGGGCTAGAAAATTCATTGGACTGTAAAATACTTCATGAGGTCGAATTTAGCAATTTGGAAGTTAGGATTAGTGATAGACCTGTATATTTGCAAAAACTTTTTTAACAGACTATGACGCTTATAAAATCAATTTCAGGAATACGTGGTACCATCGGAGGAAAACCAGGTGATAACTTAACGCCAATTGATGCAGTTAAATTCGCTGCTGCATATGGCATTTGGCTAAAGGACTATTCCCAAAAAGATAATTTGAAAGTTGTCATTGGGCGTGACGCCAGACTTTCAGGTGAAATGATACAAAACCTCGTAGTTTCTACATTGATTGGTTTGGGTATTGATGTTATTGACCTTGATCTATCTACAACACCAACCGTTGAAATTGCCGTACCAATGGAAAATGCTGATGGGGGTATTATTCTTACCGCAAGTCATAATCCCAAACAATGGAACGCTTTAAAGCTCCTGAATGAGAAAGGGGAGTTCTTGGATGCTGCCCAAGGCGCCAAAATCCTGGAGATTGCTGAAAAAGAGGATTTCGATTTCGCTGAGGTTGATGATTTAGGAAGCATTACAAAAAATGATGCTTATATAGATATTCATATTGATGAAGTTTTGAATCTCTCATTGGTTGAAGCCGATACAATTCGAAAAGCTAAATTTAAGGTCGTCGTTGATGGAGTCAATTCTACGGGAGGCATTGCAATTCCTAAATTATTGAAAACATTAGGCGTAGAGGTAATTGAATTATATTGTGAACCAACGGGTCATTTTCCTCATAATCCAGAACCTTTAAAAGAGCATTTAGGCGATATCTGCGACCTTGTGATCAAGGAAAATGCCGATTTCGGTATTGTTGTTGATCCCGATGTTGATCGACTGGCATTTATTAGTAATGATGGCGAAATGTTCGGGGAAGAATACACTTTAGTAGCCTGTGCCGACTATGTTCTAGGCAAGACTAAAGGAAATACAGTATCTAACCTTTCGTCTTCCCGGGCCTTACGGGACATAACCCAGAAACACGGAGGTACTTATGAGGCTGCAGCAGTGGGTGAGGTAAATGTAGTGACCAAAATGAAAGCCAACAACGCCATTATTGGTGGAGAGGGTAATGGGGGGATTATATACCCTGAAAGTCATTATGGTAGGGATTCATTGGTCGGTACAGCATTGTTTTTAATGCTTATGGCAGAAAAGGGTGGAACTGTTAAGGAACTTCGCGATAGTTATCCAAGCTATTTCATGAGCAAAAAGAAAATTCAATTGACTCCAGAGCTTGATGTCGATGGTATATTGAAAGCTATGGCAGACAAATACCGAAATGAGGATATTTCCACAATCGATGGGGTAAAGATTGATTTCGCTGAAAATTGGGTGCATTTGCGCAAATCGAATACCGAACCTATCATTCGTATCTACACAGAGGCAAAAACCCAAAATGAAGCTGACGGTTTAGCTGACAGCATTATTGGTGAGATAAAGAAAATTGCAAACTTATAACTAGATTTTTATGCGAAAGTGGATTCTTCTAGTGTTTTCATTCTTATTAGGAATGAATGGTTATTCGCAAATGGATACTTTGAGGATCATGAGTTTTAATATTCTACATGGGGCAACCACAAAAAATGATTTCAATCTAGATACCATTGCAGGTGTCATTAACAAATACAAGCCAGACTTGGTTGCATTGCAGGAAGTCGACTTTAAAACCAATAGGGCGAAAAATTATGATTTACCTACTGAAATTGGCATACGAACACATATGGCATCACTATTTGCAAGGGCGATGTATTATGATGGCGGGGAATACGGCGAGGCCGTGCTTTCCAATTTAAGTTTTATTGCTTCCGGGAATATTCCACTTCCACACCAACCTAATTCTGAACCAAGGGCCGCACTTTTGACCAGGGTACGAACAAAAAATGGAAATGTCATCCAATTTGTTGGCACACACTTAGACCACCTTGAAGACAATACAGATAGATTAATGCAAGCGAAAGCGATCAATAAGGCATTGGGAGAATCAAAATACCCTACGCTAATAGTTGGTGACTTGAATGATGGACCTGAAAGTGAAACCTTGAAAATATTATCCGAGCACTTTTACAAGCCACAAATTCCCGAGGCTAAATATAACACATGGCCAGCAGAGGGCCCTGAGGTCTGCCTTGATCATATTTTATTCAATATGCCAGAACATTGGCAGATACTTGAATATGAAGTTGTTTGTGAAAATTATGCAAGTGATCATTGCATTGTAATCGCAACTTTGGTTTTCATTTCTTAGTTGCAATTGCATTTAAATATTCTGTACGAGCTATTTTAGCAGTTCTATGTTCGCCAGTATGACTCCAACCTGGAGGCATGCATAAATACAAGAGCTTGTTTTTTAGACCTGGCGCATTGAAGACATCCTTCGCCAACACACCAATTTCACCGAAATAAACATCAAAAAAATTTCCAGAATCCATTTCCCGTGTTATACCATATTCAATTTCAACATTATCCTGTTCTGGTTGGTAGGTTCTAAATACCTTATCCCAGATATTTAAAAGGTTACAATAGTTGGTGTCCATATATAAAGGATTCCGAGCATGGTGTACACGATGATGGGAAGGGGTTAGGATGATGTTATGTAAAAATCCAAGTTTGCCCTTTTTCATAAGATTCTCCCCAACATGAATAAATGCTCCGTAAGTGCCGTCAATGAACATAATTAAAAACAATAATTCTGGTTGAACACCCAGAACAATGCAAACCGTAGTTCGTATAGTGTCCGCGTAAGGTGCTTCCAAGAAAAAATGGGCATGTGTCACAGAGAGGTTCATGTTTTCTGGGGCATGATGGGTAGAATGTAAGCACCAAAACAATCTTACCTTATGTGCCAAAAAGTGGTATATAAAATGTCCGAATTCCCAAACAATATAGCCATAGATAAACCAATACCAAGTAAGGTTCGCTTGAAAAGGAGCATATTTTTGAAACACGCCGATTATGAGGGCCACCATCGCAATTGAAATAAACCGTCCTACAATTCTATTGAACAAATAAATCAGGAAGTTTACTTTATAAACCTTGGCATGTGGTTTTTTGTAGATAAGGCCTAATATAAGTTCGAGCAATAAGAGTAAAGGAATAATAGGATATATTAATGCCAGTACGCCGTCATAAGTCGTAAAAGCATTGTAATCACCCGATTTTAGAATATCCCATGCTTGGGAGATTCCTAAAAACCCAATCACCTCATTATAAAGCGTATCCAGTACCTCCATATTTCATTTTAACCTATAGCAAACAGATTTATAAACTAACGCTTATTGGATTTGATAGCGAATAAATTCGCTCAATAACAACTAATAACCAACATAAGGGTGAAAAGTTGTTGGTTTAGGTAGGTGTCTTATCTCTGTGTTTCCAGCGGCGATGTGTCCAAAAGTAATGTTCGGGTCGCTCGTTAATCTGTTGCTCGGTAAGCTCAAGAAACCGATTGGTAATCTCATTTTTCTCCGTTGCACTTCCTTCCAAAGTAATTGGTATGAACTCTGCCTGATAATGACCCCGTCTTACCTTGGAGACTTTCAAGAAAACCACGGCAAGGTCCATTTTGCGCGCCAATGTTTCGGCCCCATTGAAAATCGGGACTTTTATTCCCATGAACTCTTTCCAATATTGGGCTCTATGCGCTTGGGGAGATTGATCGCTGACCATACCATAGGCGGACCTAACATTATTTCGGTGATTACGAACTACGGTTTTAACCGTTTCTTTTTGTGTAATCAATTCCGTATTCCATTTCGCCCTAGTCTTCCTGACGAAAGCGTCAAAATATTTATTGCTTATTTTTTGGTAGACCGCATACCCTTTTGATTGAACATAATTATTTATACTGACATTCCATTCCCAATTGGCATAATGTGAACATACGATTAAAATGCTCTTGGTTTTTTCAATTTCTTTCAATACATCTATATTGGTAACCTCATATTTCTTTTTGACAGCCTCTTTAGAAAGATTCATGGTCTTGACCATCTCCAAGAACATATCGCACATATGGCTATAAAATTCCCTTTCAATATGATCAATTTCATTTTTGGGCTTATTGGGAAAAACCAATTCCAAATTGCCTCTTACCACCTTTTTACGGTAGCCAACGACCCGATACACGAAAAAACATATGAAATTGGAAAACCCATAAAACAGGTGATGTGGTAGCATTGAGATAATCCACAAGAAGGGATAAATAAAAATAAACGCAAGTAGCTGCATGAGTAACTAGTAAAGCGCAAATATAGCTATATTTGGCACGAAAAATAAAGCTTCAAAACATGTATGATCTTCATATAGCAACTATTGCTATTATTGCCGTTAACGTTCTAGTATCATTGAAAGGATTCAGCGATGGTTCTTTTTTTGAACGATATAAATTTGGTATAGGCGCGATCAAAGCAGGGCAGAAAGAAAGAATGTTGACTTCCGGGTTTTTACATGTAGACATTTCCCATCTTTTCATGAACATGTTTACACTGTTCTTTTTTGCGGATGTAGTTATCAATTGGTTTGGTCCAACAAAATTTATTGGGATATATTTTATTAGTCTGATCGCAGGCAGCCTTTTGGCCTTGTTTTTTCATAAAGACGAACCCTATTACAGTGCTGTAGGTGCCAGTGGGGCCGTAACGGGTATTTTGTATGCCGCTATACTGCTTTATCCGGATATGCGACTAGGAATAATGTTCATCCCCATTCCATTACCCGCTTATGTTTTGGGGATAGGATATCTTTTATACTCCATTTACGGGATGAAAAAACGATTGGGGAATATTGGGCATACTGCCCATTTTGGGGGAGCTATCGGAGGTTATGTAACAACATTGCTTTTCAAACCTGATCTTTTAGTGACCGATACTTTGATGGTGTTTTTGTTGGCTATCCCAATTGTAATTCTCTTTGTAATGGAAAAATTAGGAAAGCTATAAGGACGTTAGTTTGTAGGATATTACATCTAAATATGTAAGGCGTTAAAAAGACGTGGGTTTTTCGTTCCTGTGATTTATTGACCTTTCATCGAAAAAATTACTTACAGAATATACATTATGCGTAATTTTGACGTTAAGTTAGAAACCCAAATCTAATAAAACCATACATTTACAATGAAAAAAGTAAACCTACTACTTTGGTCAATTGTCTTATTTACAGTATCTTGTAGCGATGAAACTACCGTTTTTAGTGACCCTAAAGACGAGATTCAATTAGAAAAAAACCAAGAAGTCTTAAAGAGCAGTGTAGTCTATGATTATGCTGGTGTCTTGGATATCGCCGAAAGTGATATTATAACCGGCAAATCTTCAAAAGCCCCTGAAGATGAAATGGCAGGGGACTATCCTTTGACTATGGTGGCTCAGATAAGTCCACCCTCCAATTTAACAGCTTCCCATGTACATATCGACGGAGACTATGCATATGTCTCCTATAATTTGGCTGGTGATGATTATTATGGCGGAATTGACGTCATAAGCATCGAAGATCCGCATAATCCTCAAGTTACGTCACGTCTTATTTATAGTAATGCCGATATAAACTCCCTTCAATATTCACAGGGTTATTTATATGCCGTTGGTGGTGTAAATGCAGAACTTTCATTGACTGCCACTTCAAATTCATTTATTGTTAAAATACCAGTTTTCAACGGTATTTTGGATATTAATGAACTGCTCTATGGTTTTCAGCCAGGTGATAATGCCACAGATATACATGTTGATGATAAAGAGGCCTATGTAACCAGTGGTAAAGAAGGTTCGATTACGATTTACGATACCAAGGATTTGGATGTAAAGAAAGAAGAACTGTTCGATGATCTGCGCTCACTTGCATTTGACGACAATAAAATAGCTTTGTTGGATGCCACTATAGGTGTTCGTATAGTTGATGATAACTTGAAAATAAAAAAAGAGATCCCTATCGGTTCGGATTTTGGTTTATATACAAAAAGAAGCATTGATTTTGCAGGAGATAAAATTGTGGTTGCTGAAGGTAATAAAGGAGTGGGTGTATATTCGTATAGCGCTGGCACTTTACTTCAGTATATACCCATTCTAATTGACCCAAACAAAGAACCAGTAGGCGATATAGTTAACAATGCCGTTGCTATTAACGATGATATTATCATGATGGCGAATGGTGGTGCTGGACTTTGCTTGTCAGAAGATAAGGGCACAACCGCAGAAGCATATGGCGTAATTCAATTGGATGGTTCTATTAATTATGTACAGACTCAAGGGGATTATGTTTTTGCCGCTTCGGGTCAAGAAGGACTTCAGA
>JBATIW010000357.1:0-7104 GCA_049668005.1 Maribacter sp. | reverse complement strand
AAGGTACTTTGTACTTACAAAATGTTCCAGATTCAACTTTGGCAACCATTGATTCCTTGGAGATAGATGGAGATGGTAGTTTTTCATTCAAAACCGAATTGGAGAGTCCTGAAATATTTTACCTATACCTCACTAAAAAAGACAATAATGAAATGAATGATAGAATTACATTTTTTGGGGAAGTCGGGAATATTACCATAAACACCAATTGGAATACATTTGATACCAATGCCAAAATAGAAGGTTCAGCCACCCAAAAGAAACTTGAGGAATATCGTAAAACCATGACAAGATTCAATAAGCGAAGTATTGAGTTAATGCAAAGTGCTACCAACAGTGAAGTGCCAATGGATTCACTTCAACTGGATTCTATCCAAAACTTGACAGATAAAAATATTCAAAGAGGGTATGCTTTCGCTTTGAATTATGCCCTTAACAACAAAGATTCATATATAGCCCCATATATAGCCTTGACCGAAGTATCCGACGCTAATATCATATATTTAGACTCCATTAACAACTCACTGTCCCAAGAAGTCGCCAACTCAAAATACGGGAAGGCACTCAAGAATTTTTTGGAACTTAAGAAAACCAATTAAAAAAAAACATCCCGCCAAGGCGGGATGTTTTTTTAAATGCAAATTTTGAAGGCTTATCCCAGTTTATTCAACTGCTCTACTAATGATGTAGCCTTTTTTTCCAATTCCTCACGAACTTTATTTAAATGCGCCTTTTTATTATCCACATTTTTTTCGTTCACTTTCCCGATTAAATCATCAAATGTCTCAATTGCCGAATCAATGATTTTTACACCTTCTTTAGAATCTTGTTTGTTATTGGCGGCCTCTACAATGTAAACAGCTTCAATAATATCCCCTAAAACAAAATTTATATCTTTCTTTAAATCTCTTATACTTGCCATTGTTGAAATATTTTGTGCAAAAGTAATCTTTTTAGTTTCCTGACATTCAAGGAAACACATAAATTTTCGGTTTTAAACAGTTACTTCCAAAAGTTTAACTTCGGTGGTACTGATATTTATAGTTTTTGAACATGCAGGCATTAAAACCGTCTCCCCTTTTTGAATCCTAACGGAACCGGTTTCAGAACTGATTTCGGCTGAACCCCCTACACACATATAAATTATAAAAGAATCCCTTTCCGAATCTTCAAGACTCCAGTTCTTGGTTAGGTGTATAAAATTGGTTTTAAAATAAGGACACTCTACCATTGTATTCACAGTATTCATATGCCCTTCATAAGTCACCTTAAAATCATCCTTTTTTTCATAATCCATGGCATCTAAAGCCATTTCTGTATGTAGTTCCCTTAAATTCCCGTTTTTATCTCGCCTGTTAAAATCGAAAACACGATAAGTAACGTCAGATGTCTGCTGTATTTCGGCCAATAATACGCCTGCTCCAATAGCATGTATCTTTCCAGTATTAATAAAAAATGTATCCCCCTCTTTTACTGGTTCATAATTCAACAAATCCAATAAGGTATCTTTCTCTAAACTTGCAGCATACTCTTCCTTGGTTACATCTTTATTGAAACCTATAATAATATTAGCACCTTTATTGGCATCCATAACATACCACATTTCAGTTTTACCAAAAGAATTATGGCGCTCTTTTGCCAATGCATCATTGGGGTGCAATTGAATAGACAAGTCTTGTTTAGCGTCTATGAATTTTATCAGAATCGGAAACTCTTTTCCAAATCTTTCCACAACTCCTTTACCTAATAACTCCCCGCCCCAATTATCAATGATCTCTTGCAATGAAGTGCCCGAAAATGGTCCATTGGAAACTATGGAGATATCTCCCTTAACCCCAGAAAGCTCCCAACTTTCACCGGTGATATTGCTTTCACTAGGCTTCCCAAGTACATCCTTGAGCTTGTTCCCACCCCAGAGGCGTTCTTTTAAAATAGGCCTGAATTTTAGTGGGTATAATTTCATTCTATTTTTAATATATGGTTTATGAATTGAAAGGAAGACATGGTATTTAGTTATTCCCCCGAATAGGTCACAAAATTCCTCGGGGTTTCGTAGAGTAGCACTTCCAATTCTTTGGATGCTTCGATATGAGGTCTCAATTTGTTCCAAATGACCACGGCAATGTTTTCTGCCGTTGGATTCAAATTTTTAAACTCCGGAACCTCAAGGTTGAGGTTTTTATGGTCGAGCGCTTCTTCAATCTTATCTTTAATTAGGTCCTTCAGTACCTTCATGTCAATCACGAATCCAGTTTCTTGATCGATTTCACCATTGACACTAACCACTAATTCATAATTATGACCATGAAAATTGGGATTGTTGCATTTACCAAAAACAGCAGTGTTTTTAGCATCATCCCAATCGGGTCTAAACAATCTATGTGCTGCATTAAAATGTGCCTTTCTACTTACCTTAACTTTCATGTGCCCTATTTGAAATTATATGATCATAGAATTTTTCAAAAATAATCTTAAACCAGACGGTGTATTTTTCTGGATTTTCCGCAATATCAATTTTTACATCCACAGGTTTCATCCATTTATAATCGACAACTTCCTCTGGGTTAATTTGAGGATCACCTTCGAAGGAACCCATCATTACATGATCTAATTCATGTTCGGTTAGCCCATTATCAAAAGGTGCCTTATATATGAAATTAAAAAGTTCTCTGAGATCGACTGTAAAACCCATTTCTTCCTTCAATCTTCTTTTACCAGCTTGAATATTGGTTTCTCCCACTCTTTGATGGCTACAACAGGTATTCGTCCATAGTAATGGGGAATGATACTTGTGCGCCGCTCTCTGTTGAAGCATGGTTTCCCCCTTATCGTTCATTATAAAAACAGAAAAAGCCCTATGCAAACATGCTTTTTCATGCGCTTCCATTTTTGGCATCGTGCCAATCTGCTCGTCAAGGGTATTTACCAAGATTACTTCTTCTTCCTTCATTATGTAAAAATAAGACCTTTGACCAACTTATTAGTTAAGCCAATGATAAATAAAATTGATAGAAGAATTTGCTAAAAATACGCTAGAAGAATCTAGGTGACTTAAGATAGCCTTTGGTTTTTATGAAATCATAGCGAAGTATGACTTCAAATGAACCATTGTTGAAGGTTGCATTACCAAGTTCAGTTATTTCCTTGTCATATGCCATTCCAATTAAAAACGACTCATTCACCTGAAACCCAACCATACCACTAATCGCAGCATCCCAACGATAGGCCGCACCTAGGATGAACTTGTCATTCATCATAAAATTCGCGGATAGATCAATTTGCAATGGTGCCCCTTCTACTACTTTTGCAAGTACCGTGGGTTTAAACTTTAATAAAGGATTCATTTCAAATACATACCCTGTTATAAGATAAAAATTCATTTGCTCCTGTGCCGTGGATAATGAAGATTCATCAAAATGGGATGTTTGTAAGAACCTAGGTACGGAAAGACCTGCATAGAACTTATCGGTATGAAAATAAATGCCCGCTCCAAAATTTGGTGAAAATTTATTATCGATATTCTGTTCTAAAGTCTGATCCGGAGCAAACTGATTTAATTCTGAAAATCGTATGTCCAATAAATGGGCACTGGCTTTAAGTCCAAAACTTAATCTACCAACATCCGATGTTTGCACGGTATACGAAAAATCGATATCAAAATAGGTTTCCGATGTGGGTCCAATTTTGTCATTTACTATAGACGTACCGAGTCCAACCCCATTATACCCTACAGGACTATGTAGGTTTATGGTTTGTGTTACGGGGGCGCCATCCAAGCCTACCCATTGTGATCTATGAAGCGCAGCAACACTCAGATGGCCTCTTGAACCAGTATATGCTGGGTTAACACTTACCGTATTATACATATACTGGGTATATTGGGCGTCTTGTTGCGCTAAAAGGTCATTGGTAAAAAGCATGACACCAAAGCCCAGTACAATTATAATTTGTTTAACTGAACTTATATTTCGATAAGAAACTTTTTTTGGTATCATCTGTTTATGTATAAATAACCTGAAATTGATTTTGATTCTCCAGTAGACACTTCATAATCCAAAATATAGAAATAGGTACCAACTGGTAGTTTGTTGTCTTGGTTTACAGTAACTCTGCCTTCAGAGGTACCGTCAAATACATTTCCTTCAGTGTTGTACGCTTTGGTAGTATAGACCAAGACACCCCATCTGTTGAAAATTTTGAGGGTATTGTTCGGGTTTTCATCCAACCCACTTATAACTAATACATCATGAACACCATCGCCGTTAGGAGTAATGACATTAAAGACCTCTACCTCGTCATAGATAATATTTGGTTGCAGATAATCAGGTGTACCATCGCCATCGACATCATCATTTGAATAGTCACCATCGCCATTTACATCCTCATCAATAGTCATAAATGCATCATCATCATCATTGGTATCCCTGTAATCGGATTCATTATCGCCATCTGTATTTGGTAAATTATCATATGGGTCATCCATTTCATCATTCACATCGGCATCAATTGTAGTATAGCCCTCATAACCATCATCGAGACCGTCATCATCTTTATCCGATCCTATGAAAAGTACATCAGCAATACCATCATGATCTTGGTCATGCCCCTCAATACTATCCGGTACATTGTCATTATCACTATCATCGTCCAAGTAATCCGGCATATTATCCCCATCTGTATCAATTGGGAATATTCCTAAGGAAGTAAGCTCATAAATATCATCCAGCCCGTTGCCATTGGTATCTTGACCGCTAGGAGCGACATAGTCCTCTGTGGTCTGAGCCTCAACATTATCTGGAATCCCATCATTATCACTATCAATATCAAGATAATCGGCATAACCATCACTATCAGTATCCGTTGGGTTCGTAGATGGGTCTCCGTCGCCGTCAAGGTCAAGATCTTCAAAACTATCAACGATACCATCATCATCGGTATCAAGATCGGCACCCATTGGATTCACCACAACCGTAATCGTTGCTATACTACAGTTAGACAAATTATCACAAATCGTATAGGTAAAAATGTCTGTACCAATAAAGCCAGGGTTAGGGGTATACGTTATATTATCGTCAGTTCTAGAACCCGGTGTCCCCATATCATTTATAGTTACTATACCATCGGATGGCAAAGTATTTGTTATCGTTGTTAGCGAAGAATAATCATTATCGTTGTTTAAAATATAAACGTTCACAGGTGCATTTTCATCTGTAGCGACTGAATCATCAATTGCATCAATTATAGGCAATACGTCTATAGTGACCGTCGCCGTGCTACAATCCCCAGAAGAATTACAAACGGTGTAATCAAATGAGTCAGGCCCATTATAATTAGGGTTTGGAGTATAAATTACTACATCGTCCGTTGGATCATTTGGAGTTCCATTTTCATTTATAGTTATTACTCCATTTGTTGGATTGGTAGTCGTCAAAGCCCCAGTGGTAGGTAAGTCTGAATCGTTGGCATAAATATCAACGATTACCGGCACATCCTCATCTGTGGTAACCACATCATCAACCAAAGTTGCAGACTGATCAATACAAACCACCGTAAAATTGGGTAAACTAAAATCATTCCCTGCTTTGGTCACCGTTGCTGTATATTTCACAACACTAAGTGAAGAAGTCACCACGGGACGTGTTTGGTCACCAACAACAGCCGGGCTCCAACTCACCGTTGCTCCCGAAGGAACATTTGCCGTAATATCAAGTGTTACTTGGTTATCTGGTGAATTACAATTGGTTACTATGAAGTACCCAGTCGCATTCGAGCCACAAAGCGTGCCATCATAAGTAGCGAAATATATACCTGGTGTTGTTACTTCATAAAAGAAATCAGTGCCCAAAACCGTTGCAGTATCCGAAGCCTCATACCACCTATAATTATTTTCATCGGTACTATTTGGTGCCTGAAGCAAAAACTGGGCATTAGATGTAACAATCCCCAGCAATGTAAAAACAAAACTGAGGATGAGTAATTTATATGTATTATTATATTTCAAATTGATTTGGGCCAGTTTTTTAGTTTAATTTATTTTACAACAAAAACCACGTTTAATTAGGCTTTACAACAAATACAACATTTATCAAGGAGTTGTAATCGGCAGGTTGCGCATCTACTGTGTAAGACATTACTCCTGCATCACTTACAGAAACACCTGAAAAAACAGCGGGATCGTAATATGTTATGTAGTAATTCAACTCATTTGCAGCATAGGTAGGTATAACAGCAGGTGCCAAGGGATTTTTTACCGCCGGCGTTGCAAACTGAGCCGTATACTGTGTGTAAAGGTTTACGGAGCTAGACCCAAGAATTGATGCATCAATCGCTATGGATGGTGGATAAAATACACGTGCTGCCTTTGAGGTAATAGGTGCAATGGCATCTATTACTTCTTTTACCGTAGTTTCTAAAGTTGGTGAACCAATACCACCCTCATTGACATCAACATTATTTCGAAGTAGGACTTCGTCATCATATTGATCATCGGAATTTTTTTGCCATCCCGTACTTGTATATCTATATATCGCATCATCATCCGTATTGTACAATACAGAACCAATATTGGGACCTACAATAGCACTCATCTCGGCCGTTGTTGCGGTTGGCGTACCCGTTACCGAGAAAGCGTCAATCTGGGCCGAAACCGAAATGGTCAGCGTAAAAAAAAGGGCTGTTAAAAACGTATTTTTCATTAGATACCTAGTTTAATTTCTTGAGATTTTATTTATGGTAGTTTAATAACCGTATACATGAATTCTAAATCAATATCATCCTTAGCAGTGGTTCCATTGTCACTATCACCAATATTGATTTTAAAGCCACTAGTCTGCTGATCATAGTATGTAATTCCTGGATCATCATAATTTGATGATGTATTACCGGGACAATCACCATTACAATCAATAGTAGCTAATTGAATGATATAATTGGCATTGGCAAGGGCCGTGGTAAAGGTTATCTGATAGTCGCCTTCATTAATACGTGAAACCGTAGCCTGATAAATTGTCGCAGCAGTTCCATTACCGTTTACCTTTCCTGTGGAATAAATTGTTGGCATATTCAAGAATGCTCCCCCGTCGGTACCCACTGAAATTTGGTTAT
>JBATIW010000356.1:0-1693 GCA_049668005.1 Maribacter sp. | reverse complement strand
ACTCGTCGTTTTGCGAATGGGGTAGAGATACGGGCTGTCTTCGGTTACCCGTCGCGAGATGACAAACATGAGCAAACGGTGCAGAATATTCTGCACAATAAGAATCAGTACACCGTCAATTAAATTTTTTAATAAAACCTTGCGCCAGATGGGGCGCACGCTAAGCTAGTGACATGAAAAAACAACATGTACAACTTAGCGAAGATGATCGAAAACGATTACAGTTTTTAACAAGCCGAGGCGAGGTCAAAGCCAGAGTTTATAAACGAGTGATGGCTTTGCTAGAACTCAACCGTGGCAGAACCTTTACAGCCGTTGCCAAGACAGTAGGGACAACGTATTGCACCCTGTCCACTTTGGCGACAAAATACAAAAAAGAAGGCTTAGAATGTCTGTTTGACAAACCGCGCAGTGGGCGACCAATCAAGTTTGATGGCGCACAGCGGGCCAAAATAACCGCGCTGGCTTGCAGCGAGCCACCTGAAGGGTACGGGCAATGGAATCTACGATTACTGGCTGAAAAAGTGGTTGAGTTGGAATATTGCAGCAGCATTTCCCATACCCAGGTGAGTGACATTCTAAAAAAAACGAATTGAAGCCTCACCTGAAGCGATATTGGTGTATTGGCGAGATAAACAGCCGATTTATTGCCCGCATGGAGCGCATTCTTGCTCTCTACGCCTTGCCTTATGACCCGCTTTACCCTGTCATTTGTTATGATGAACGTCCTTGTTTTCTCATTGGCGACATCGTCGAGCCATTGGCTTTACAAACAGGTCAATCACGTCGTGAGCATTACGCCTACGAGAAAAATGGGTCTTGCAGCCTATTGGCGGCTATCGAACCTCTGACTGGTAAGCGAGTGGCTCGTGTATTTGCACAGCGCAGAAAAAAGGAGTTTTTCCTTTTTTGTCAGGCGCTGGCAGCGGCTTATCCTGAAGCAGTCAAGATTCGTCTTGTCTTGGACAACCTTAACACCCATGATGTCAGCGCTTTTTACGAGAACTTACCGGCTGACGAGGCATTCGCACTGGCCGACCGATTTGAATTCTATTTCACGCCCAAATCGGCTAGCTGGTTGAACATGATTGAGATTGAGTTTTCGGCTCTGGCTCGTCTTTGTCTCAATCGGCGCATTCCGACTATGGATAAGCTCAAAAGTGAAGTTATGGCTATTGTGGCAGAACGTCATAAAAAGCGGATTAGGATCAATTGGCAATTTTCACTGACTACCGCCCGGCAAAAGCTTAATTCGCGTTATGCAATTGTTAATGAAGAGAATGAAGCATTCTCAAATATAAAATAATTTATCTTACGGTGTATTAAGTACCCAAGCAAAAGTTTTTCGGTAATTTGATTAGCGGATAGAATGCGGTCAAGACTACCAAAGGTGATTGCCAATGAGATTTGTATCTTCACTTTCAGAATCAGACAAAGAACAACTGACTGCACTGTTCAAATATCATGATTTGCACGGCGTTCGTAGACGAGCACATTCAATCTTGCTGAGTGTCGAGGGATTCACAATCGATGACATCAGCCGCATCTACCAAATACACAGGGACACAGTGGGAACAACCTTCGACAGATGGGAAAGAGACGGCATTGAAGGCTTGTTTGACGGTGATAGAAGTGGTCGTCCGCCAAAGCTGTCAGAAGACGAAGCGGATGAGGCAGTCAAGTCGCTGAAGAA
>JBATIW010000355.1:0-4768 GCA_049668005.1 Maribacter sp. | reverse complement strand
GTATAACACCATTGGTTTTTCGGTGCCTCCTTTTGAAAGTACGTTATCCTTGAATTTGGTGGCGACTTCTTTATTGAATATCCCTTTTTCCTTAAAATAGGCAAAAGCATCAGCATCTAAAACTTCGGCCCATTTGTAGCTATAATAACCTGAGGAATAACCTCCTTGAAAAATATGGGAGAACGCTGTACTCATACATGTTTCTAGGGTCTTAGGGTATAAATCGGTACCTGTGAAGGCTATTGTTTCGTGCTCTTTTACATTGGTTATTTTTGAAGGGTCCGAAGCGTGCCAAGCCATATCCAAGAGACCAAAACTCAATTGGCGAAGCGTGGCCATACCTTCTTGAAAGGTAGCTGATTCCTTTATTTTTTGAACCAAATCCATTGGGATGACTTCCCCAGTTTCGTAATGTGTGGCAAACAGTTCAAGGGCTTCTTTTTCATAACACCAGTTTTCCATTACCTGACTAGGTAATTCAACAAAATCCCAATAAACTGATGTGCCCGATAGGCTAGGGTAGCTGGTATTGGCAAGCATTCCATGCAAACCATGTCCAAATTCATGAAATAAGGTGGTGACTTCATTGAATGTGAGTAGGGATGGCTTACTTGGGGTAGAACGCGTAAAATTGCAAACATTAGAAACATGTGGCCTTACATTCGCCCCATTTTTTAAATATTGCGATTTGTAAGAGGTCATCCAGGCACCTCCACGTTTACCTTCCCTTGGGTGAAAATCGGCATAAAAAAGGGAAACATGGTTCCCGTTTGTATCATATACCTGGAATGTCTTGACTTCATCATGGTAAGTATCAATATCAAAGACTTCCTCAAATTTAAGTCCGAATAATTTATCAGCAACTTTGAAAACACCCTGAATTACATTCTCCAGTTTAAAATACGGCTTCAATTTTTCATCATCAAGCTCAAATAACTTTTGTTTTAATTTTTCTGAATAATAAGATCCATCCCATTTTTGTAATTGGTCAATTCCATCCAAGCCCTTAGCGAAATTTTCCAATTGCTTGAATTCCCTTTCCGCAGCAGGTTTGGCTTTTTGCATAAGTTCATTCAAGAATTCATGGACTTTTTCGGGGGTCTCCGCCATGCGCTCTTCCAATACAAAATGGGCATGGGTTTTATACCCTAAAAGAACGGCTCTTTCGTAGCGTAGGTTGGCAATACTTAATACGTTTTCTTGATTATCGAGTTCGTCGTTATTAAAACCTCTACTGCCAAAGGCCAAGGACAGTTCTTTGCGAAGCTCCCGATTCTTTGCGTATTTCATGAAGGGAATATAACTGGGATAATCCAAAGTAACCAACCAACCTTCTTTCCCTTTTGATTTAGCCAATTGGGCTGCAGCTTCTCTTTCGCCTTCTGGCAAACCATCCAATTGATTTTCATCGCTAAGTTGCTTTTGATATATATTGGTCTCGGCCAAAATATTCTCGCCAAACTTCAATTTAAGTTTTGAAAGTTCCGCATCAATCTCTCGCAAGCGTATCTTTTTTTCTTCTGGTAAATTCGCCCCGTTTCTGCTAAAACTCTTGTATTTTTTATCAAGTAAGGTGTCTTGCTCAACCGTTAATTTTAGTTGGTCTTTTTGCTCGAAAACGACCTTTACCTTTTTGAAAAGTGCTTCGTTCAGGGTAATATCATTACTGAATTCTGAAAGTAAAGGCGAAACCTCTTGGGCAATTTTCTGAATTTCTTCATTGGTCTCGGCAGCATTCAAATTGAAAAACACACTTGAAATACGATCCAATTGATGTCCTGAAAATTCAAGTGCTTCAATTGTATTTTCGAATGTTGGTTCCGATGTATTGTTTACAATGGAATCAATTTCTGCACGGGTCTCTTCAATGGTCTGAAGAAAAGCAGGCTTGAAATGTTCGTTTTTTATTTTGGAAAATGGGGCTGTATCGAATGGGGTTAATAAGGGATTCATTAAGGATATTGGTTTATGCGGTTATGGGCTTATAGGATCTTTACAATGATTCAAATTTGAAACCAAAAACTACATCTGTCTACTTTTTACTTCGCAGATGTTCAGCACCATCTATTACTTTCTGTTTTAATCCTTCCTTATAGAGTAGGATCTTATCAAGAACACATTTATCGGAACTACCAATAATTTGGGCCGCTAATATACCGGCATTTTTAGCACCGTTCAAGGCGACAGTAGCAACTGGAACACCACCCGGCATTTGTAGAATGGATAATACGGAATCCCAGCCGTCAATTGAGTTGCTGCTTTTAACAGGAACGCCAATAACTGGTAGTGGGGTCATTGAAGCCACCATTCCAGGAAGATGGGCTGCGCCTCCTGCACCAGCTATAATTACTGAATAGCCTTTTGAATGTGCGTTTTTGCTAAAATCAAAGAGCTTTTCCGGCGTACGGTGCGCAGATACAATATCTACATCAACTTCAATATCAAATCCGTTTAATATGTCAATGGCCTCTTGCATTACAGGCAGGTCACTAGTGCTTCCCATTACTACGGCTACTTTGCTCATGCGCTTTTATTTACTTATTACTTTGATGGTTTCTTTTACTTGCTGTGCAATATTTCGGGCTTCCTCAATATCGTCATTAACAATGGTGACATGACCCATTTTGCGAAAAGGCCTTGTTTGTTTTTTTCCATAGATGTGGGGAGTAACCCCGTCTAATTTCAAAATAGCCTCCATATTTTTATATACTACATTACCGGTATGCCCTACTGCACCTACCAAATTTACCATTATACCAGCGACTTTACTATCAGTATTGCCTAAAGGCAAATCCAAAATGGCGCGAATATGTTGTTCAAATTGGTTTGTATAGCTGGCCTCAATGCTATAATGCCCGCTATTATGAGGTCTGGGAGCTACTTCATTCACCAAGATTTCATCTTCCTTGGTTAGGAACATCTCAACTGCCAGAATACCAACATGTTTTATTCTACTTGAAAGTTTCAAGGCTATATCCCTTGCTTTCTGGGCTACCTTATCATCAATGCGCGCTGGGCAGATTACATATTCCACTTGATTAGCCTCGGGGTGGAATTCCATTTCAACAACAGGATAGGTAACTACTTCACCACTAACATTACGGGCGACAATTACAGCAAGTTCATTTTTAAACGGAATCAGTTCCTCTGTAATACACTCACCATGTGGCAAACCTTGCAAGTCTTCAATGCTCCGAATTATTTTTACTCCTTGCCCGTCATAACCGAATTGGGCACTTTTCCATACGAACGGAAATTCCAAACTTCCGTGCTCAATACTTTCCTTAATTTCACTCGCATAAGCAAAACGTGAAAAATCAGCAGTAGGGACACCTTGGTCAATATAAAACAACTTCTGTTTGGCTTTGTTTTGGATAATGCGCAGAGCAGCAGTAGGAGGATAAACTTTGACTCCCTCATTTTCCAATTTCTCCAGGGCGTCGGTATTCACATTCTCAATTTCGATGGTTAGTACATCTACATTTTTACCAAAATTGTAAACGGCATCAAAATCCAACAAATCACCAACGACAAATTCATTACATGCTATTTTGCACGGTGCTTCGGCAGAAGCATCCATAACTTTAGTTTGAATATCAAGTTTACGGGTCTCGTAAAGCATCATTTTGCCCAATTGACCACCTCCTAAAATACCTACTTTAAAGTCAGAAGAAAAATAATCCATGTAATGATTTATCTGGTTTGGGTTAATGGAAATCGGATATTTTCAACAAAAATACACCTAAATCTTAAAACTCTAGGGCTGTCATTTAAAAAGAGAAATCAAAATGGTATCTTTGGCGTCCTATTAAGCATTAAGCCATTGATAAAACTTCACGATAAATACTTCAAACCCTTTCTGAGCGAAGAACAGATTCTTGACGCAGTAAAAGCTATTGCCGATAAAATTGCTGCTGATTATAAAAACGAAACCCCGGTTTTTGTCGGGGTTTTAAACGGTGCATTTATGTTCGTCGCAGATTTTCTTAAGGCGTATCAACACCCTTGTGAAGTTTCGTTCGTGAAATTGAGTTCGTACCAAGGTTTGACTTCAACGGGAATTGTGGAGACTTTATTGGACCCAACAGATAATTTGCAGGGTAAAAGTGTGATTATTCTGGAGGATATTATAGACTCAGGTCGCACATTGAAGGAATTAGTGCATCTGTTCAACAATACCAATGTAAAAGAGTTTAGAATTGCAAGCTTGTTCTATAAATCTGAAGTATATAACGGTGAGTACACCATAGATTATATTGGCATAAATATCCCTGATAAATTTATTGTGGGTTATGGTCTTGACTATAATGAGTTGGGCCGTAACCTTAGAGAAGTATACCAATTAAACCAAAAGCATATGATCAATCTTGTACTTTTTGGCAAGCCGGGAGCCGGAAAAGGTACCCAAGCCGAATTTTTGAAAGACAAATACAACCTAAAGCATATTTCTACTGGAGATGTTTTTCGTTATAATATTAAAAATGGCACTGAATTAGGGACTTTGGCCAAGTCGTATATGGACCAGGGGGATTTGGTTCCAGATGAGGTGACCATTAAAATGTTGGAAGACGAAGTTGGCAAAAATCCCGATGCCAGTGGATTCATTTTTGACGGATTCCCTAGAACTACTGCGCAGGCGCAGGCTTTGGATAAATTATTGGTAAGCAAGAACATGAAGATTGATGCTACTATTGCCCTTGACGCTGATGACGAGGTGTTGATCCAACGCTTATTGGAACGGGGAAAAGTGAGTGGCCGAACCGATGAT
>JBATIW010000354.1:0-1569 GCA_049668005.1 Maribacter sp. | reverse complement strand
TAATATAGATGCCAGGATGGGCATGTTCATAATTGGATATTCCAGTAGTCCAGCCATGGTACGAAATATGGGTGGTAAAGGTTCCAAGTATCCTTTTGCTTACCGCGATGCCGATGGAAATTATTTGTCAGGGGGCTCAAGTTACAAATTAAATATTCCAGGCCCTGTACCAGCAGCAAATTTTTGGTCGGTAACTTTATATGATGCCTCAAACGCATCAGGACTTGACAATGGACAGCCATATCCATCAATAGGCTCATTGGATGATTTAAAGTATAACAATGATAAATCGGTCGATTTATATTTTGGCCCCGAATTACCTGAAGGTGCACCGGAGTCGAACTGGGTGAAAACCGTACCCGGCAAAGGATGGTTTACCTTGTTCCGTTTATACAGTCCTACGGAGCCATTTTTCGATCAAAGTTGGAAACCTGGAGATTTTGAAAAAATTAAATAAAATGAACCAAAAACTATCATTCTTGGCCTTAGTATTTGGTTTAACATTATCAACTGCCCAAGTGAAAACGACAACTGAGGAGAATGGACTATGGTTAGAAGATCCAATTACCAAATGCACTATCTGGAATTCTAATCCAAAAGGAAATGAAGTTATTAGCTGGTCTGGGTCTTGTGACGTTAATAAACGAGCAACCGGATCTGGTGTACTTGTTTGGTTGGAAAATGGGCAAATAGTTGGTCGGTTCAAAGGAACAATGTCGAATGGGAAGGCCGAGGGATATGGAAAGCTTGATTTTGAAGTAGACGATGGATTTGCTCGTTATTCGGGAGAATTTAGAAACAGTGAAATGCATGGACAAGGGGTACTTGAGTTTCCTGATAAGAGCCTTGCGGAAGGTGATTTTAGCCATGACAAAATGAATGGTTTTATAAAGGTCACCCTTACTGAAGGAGGAAGTTATGAGGGCGAGGTTAGCAATAATATCCCTCATGGAAAAGGGCTTCAAATCACCCCAGAAGGTGAAGAATACTATGGTGAATTTATTGATGGGAAGCGTGAAGGGAAAGGAACATTGTTGTTCACCAATGGGGATATCTACGAAGGGCAATTCAAAGATGACCTGGCCAATGGCTTTGGAACGCTTAGTACAGCTGAAGAGGGCTCTTTTAAAGGACAATTTAAAAATGGAATGCCAAATGGTGAAGGTATTTTTACTGATCTAAACGGAGATGTGGCAAAGGGTAACTTTATTAATGGAGAGCCTGATGGCAAAATTATTTTTACACTGAAAAGTGGAAAAACAAAAGAAGAAATGTGGAAAAACGGAAAAAAATTATAAGGATGAAAAACACACTAAGAAAAACAGTATTTGTTACCATCCTAATTGTTTTTGGAGGAATCTTTCAACCATCCTTGCAAGCACAGATACTTGGTAGAGGATTTGGAGGTGCACTAGGCGGTGCTGCACTGGGATCACTCGTTGGAGGGCGAGATGGAGCCCAAGCTGGTGCGATCATCGGGGGCGCCATAGGTCTGTCAAGAGGAGCTAAGGAGAAAAAGCAACGAGAGGCGCAACAGCAGGCATATGCCCGTCAACAAGCCGAACGTAA
>JBATIW010000353.1:0-6719 GCA_049668005.1 Maribacter sp. | reverse complement strand
GCCAAAAGAACAGATTGTATGGCAGGGCAGCGGAGGATTAAAACCTATTGCAAGTAACGCTTCTGAAGAAGGAAGAAAATTGAACAGAAGAGTTGAATTTGTGGTTTCCAAAAAAGACAATTGATCTTAATAGTCAGAGTACTCCGTAGGATATAAGAACATTCTATCTATATGTGATACATTGTTTTGGTATTTGGGCATTGAGGAGATCTCTTTCCATTTTGGGGCACTCCCAAATGCCTTCCAAAGCGCATCCCTGCTTTCTTGATTTTTAAAAGTTGTCATATACATAAGGTTGGGCATTTTGTCTCCAGAAAGTACTTCAGCATAAAAAACAGCATTGAAACCCAAGTCTTCAAATAGAACGATTTCCCCTCCGGCATTGAACATATCCACTTTATTCTTATAAATCGCTTCGGTTGGGGATTCATAACTTCTCAATTCATAGATTCTATCTTCACGAGGTCCTTCCAACCCAGAAGGTCGCATCATTGGCATATCTTTAAATGCCCTGAGTACCACTGATTCCATTCGCTGATAAGGAGCATTATCATATGGAGCTTTGAGATACGCTTCACCAGCTGAATTATAGGAACCATCTTTCGCAAGCGCTATATCCAAGGAATACAATTGATCTAATGATTTAAATGGAATCAAAACATATATTTTATTAGCAATGGTAAATTTATTAGGTCGAACCTTAAATACCCCAACATTGTTGATGCCCATTTTTTTAAGGGCAGGTAAATAAGCGCCCTTCAGATAGTCATCCGTAAGTTCTTCTTGTTTTTCATTATCCAATATATAGGTTTTAAGCTGGTAGAATTCCCGTTGTTGGTCTTGGGATTGTAATGTGGAGTAAAATCCAACGAATAAAACAGTAAAAATTATAGTCTTGATTAATGGCAGGCTCTTCATAATTAAGCTTTTTAGTAATTCATTCAAACTTAATTAAGAAGATTGGTATTTCCTATTTTGCAACCCTTTCTTTGAATTCGATATCAGGGTTAGCGCATATGGCATTTAAAGCAAAACACGTAATTTAGTTGCTAACTAAAAAACCATGAACAACCCCAACCGATATTCATCGGTAAATCCTGCTAAAAGCCCTTTCTTTTATGGCTATGTAGTCTTGATTATTGGTTCCATTGGTATTTACTGCAGTATACCTGGGCAAACTATAGGGGTATCCGTATTTACAGATCCTGTTAAAGATGCACTTGGGCTATCGCGAAATCAATTTAGCAATGCCTATATGATAGGAACGATAATGAGTTCATTGGTTATAGGTAGGGCAGGTATTTGGTTCGATAAATATGGTGCACGATATGTTGCTTTCTTTGCGGCCCTAACCTTGGCTTTTTCTTTATGGTTATGCTCATTGTCCTCGGACATGAGCAATTTTATGAAGGAATTCCTGAACCAGGATTCTTGGATGGTACCTTTCATCATTATGACATTACTTTTCTTTCTGCTTCGTTTTTCTGGACAAGGCGTCTTGACCATGGCCTCTCGAAATATGATTATGATTTGGTTTGATAAGAATAGGGGGAAAGTCAACGCTATCAGTAGCGTTGCCATTTCATTTGGATTTTCATCATCGCCCTTATGGATCAATTATTTGATAGAGGGTTATAGTTGGGAAGTTGCCTGGCAGATGCTCGCATTAGGTCTTTTGGTATTTAGCTTTTTTATCTTGCAATTCTATAAGAATAGGCCTGAAGAACACGGTCTGTTGCCTGATGGTGCGGCGAATCCAGTAAAGATTGATGTTGAATCATTGATCATAGGAAAGCAGTTTACACTAAAAGAGGCAAAAGGGACACGCGCTTTTTGGATGTATGGATTAATTTTGGCCTTTAATAGTTTTTTTATAACAGGTCTTACCTTTCATGTCGTATCTATATTTGACAGTGAAGGTTATCCAAAATCAGATGCCATTTCCATATTCTTGCCGGGTTCAATAGTTGCGGTCACTATTTCGACCATATTTAATTATTTAAGCGATTATTTACAATTGAAATGGTATTTGTACTTAATGATCTTAGGAGGAATCATCGCCTCTATAGGTTTCCTGTATTTGCCCACGCCATTCGGCATACCATTGTTGGTTGCCGGCTTCGGAATTATGGGAGGATTTTTTGCCGTACTCAATGCTATTGTTTGGCCTCGTTTTTATGGGAGAAACAACCTTGGAGCCATTACAGGTAAGATAATGGGATTTCTTATTTTGGCCAGTGCCTTGGCGCCTCCGATTTTTAGCCTGTGTTTTTCAACTTTTGGGTCGTATAAATTATTAGGGTATATAGGTCTTACTTTCCTGCTTTTTTTAATGGTGGGTGCTGTGAAAGCAAATAATCCCCAATAATATTGTTCGTAAAACTATAGTCCCTAGACCAAAAAGACCATCATAAATTATTTATTTATAGCACTTTACGACATTAAATTGCCCAAGTTTCATTTATTGGCATTATATTTGCCTTAAGATAAGTAATTAATTTAAATTTTAACAATGAGTAAAGGAACAGTAAAGTTCTTCAATAACGCCAAAGGATTTGGCTTTATAACTGAAGAAGGCGTAGACAAAGATCATTTTGTACACGTATCTGGATTAGTAGACGAAATTCGTGAAGGCGATGAAGTTGAATTTGATCTACAAGAAGGTAATAAAGGATTAAACGCGGTAAACGTAAAAGTAGTTTAATACATACTTTTTAATTTTTTAAGACAGAATCACCGACATAATTGTCGGGGCTTTTTTTTTCGTCATATGGGATAATTCTCTAACTTGCTGTAATACATAGTAAGCGTAATTTACATGCCTTTGAAATTCAACATTAATATTCTTTTCTGTGTGTTAGCCCTAATTTTTATTTCGGGCTGTACGTCGAATAAGACTGAGGTTGTACATTATGAATCCGAGAATTTGAAGATTGAAAAAATAGCGAAGAATACATTTGTTCATATCTCTTATTTGGACACCAAGATGTATGGTAAAGTAGCATGCAACGGTATAATCGTAGTTGATAAAGGGGAGGCCATTGTATTTGATACTCCTACCAATGATGCATCATCAGCCGAGTTAATCGATTGGCTTGAAAATAAATCTGGATATAAAGTTGAGGCTGTTGTGGTTACACATTTTCATCAGGACTGCCTTGGCGGATTGAATACATTTCACCAAAGAAGTATTCCTTCGTATGCTTTAAATCGGACCCGGATATTAGCTGAGGCAAATGGGGCCACAATTCCACAAAACGGATTCGAAACTAAATTGGAACTTAAGGTTGGACATAAAAGTGTTCTAAGTGAATTTTTAGGTGAAGGGCATACCAGGGATAATAGTGTGGGATACTTTCCTAGTGAAAAAGTGATGTTCGGTGGTTGCTTGGTTAAATCGGAAGGGGCTGGTAAAGGTAATTTGAATGATGCGAATGTATCTGAATGGTCTAATACAATGCGACGAGTAAAGACAAAGTATTCCGATGTTGCTATTGTGATTCCAGGACATGGAAAACCCGGTGGCTTAAACTTATTCGATTATACCATTAATCTATTTAACCAGAATTCGAATTTGTGAAAAGGGCGACAGTTGAGGTGAACGAATTTAAAGATATTCCTGATGAATTGGAGTCCAATACAACTTAAAATAAACGAAAACCCCGTAACTTGCGGTAAATCTATAAAAACAGATGGAGATAAATTTTGCGGTACTCATAGATGGTGATAATATACCATCGGCCCATGTAAAGGAAATGATGGAGGAAATTGCCAAATACGGCAATCCTACCATAAAACGCATTTATGGGGATTGGACGAATCCCCGTCTCAACAAATGGAAGACTGTATTGCTCGAAAATGCGATAACACCTATTCAGCAGTATGGCTATACCAGTGGTAAAAATGCAACAGATTCAGCGATGATCATCGATGCTATGGATATTTTATATACTGGGAAGGTAAACGGTTTCTGTCTGGTTAGTAGCGATAGCGATTTTACGCGTTTGGCCACTAGACTCCGTGAAGCTGGGATGCAGGTCTTTGGAATTGGGGAAAAGAAAACCCCTAATCCTTTCATAGTGGCTTGTGACAAGTTCATTTATATTGAAATCCTCAAATCCCAATCTGGAGATGATTCCTCAGGGACAACCGAAACTGAAGCGAGAACCAAAAGCAGCATAGACAAAATAACGCCCAAGGAAATTCGGTTCATATCTACTACTATTTCGGATGTGGCCGATGATGATGGTTGGGCATTTTTAGGTGATGTAGGGAGTTTGTTGCAAAAAAGGCATCCTAATTTTGATTCCCGGAATTATGGTTTTCAAAAACTGACACCACTAGTCAGTTCAATAAAGAATTTTGAGCTGGAACGTCGGGAAGATTCACGTGGTCGCAAAAAGTTGATCTATGTAAAGATCATTGAAAAACCGACATCAAGATCCCGTAAAAAATAATTACTGCAATGAATTAATGTTCATGAAAAAATATAAACAGACAACCCTAGTCCTTAATTTTACGTATCTAAATTGTATCACATTAAAATTTATAAATATGAAATCAATTACTAAAAAATTGCAGTTTGTTATTATTATGGCCTTGCTCTTAAGTACATCCACAGTTGTGCCTAATAATAGTAATGGGGAGGATGAAATTGAAGTTAATACGGCCGACGATTTGATCGGGGCTTGGAGTTATACTGTTGAGAATGTTGATTTTCAGTATAGTACTGGGGTTTTGCTTATTACCAAGGAAGAGGGGAAATATAATGTTCAAGTACAATTGAGTGCTGGCATCATACCAGGGGAGGATATCGAGGTAAACGATAATAAAATTTCGTTTGCGGTTTATATAGAAGGTCAAAAAGTATCGGTTTCATTGATGGCAGATGGTGATAAAATCGAAGGAGAAAGCAGTTCTTCCGATGGTGTTTATAAAATTGAAGGTACTAAGGTTATGCCTGAATAAATTTCATTGTTTACCTTATAAGAAAATCCAAGAATTCCAATGAGGGATTTCTTGGATTTTCTATTTTGAACAAACTGCAAGGGCAAGCGCTTAAACTTATAATCCCTATTTTTGAGAATATCATAATTCATCTAATAAATTCCTATAAAGCATGAAATTTATTTTAATTGTTCTTGTGCTGTTTATATCGGCCTGCCAAGCTGGAAAGGAAAATATAGATCTTATAGTTATCAATTCCAATACCTATACCGTGGATGGGAATTTCTCAAATACTGAAGCGTTTGCGGTTGATAAAGGTAAATTTGTGGCCATAGGGACTTCCGAGGAAATTCAAAAAAAGTATACTTCCGACCAAATCGTGGATGTTGAAGGCAAGACTATAACTCCTGGTCTAATTGATGCCCATTGCCATTTTTATGGACTTGGTCAAGACCAACAAGTGGTAGACTTAGTCGGCACCAAGAGTTATGATGAAATATTGGAAAAAGTTCAAAAATTTCAAGAGCAGTATCCGAAAGAATTTATCTATGGCAGAGGATGGGATCAAAACGATTGGGAATTAAAGGAATTCCCTAGCAAGCAAAAATTGGATGAATTGTTCCCAGATATTCCTGTCGCACTCCGTCGCGTTGATGGTCATGCTTTATTGGTGAACCAAAAAGCGCTCGATATGGCCGGGATTGATGAAAACACAAAAGCAACTGGGGGTGAAATTGTAAAGAAAAATGGTAAAATAACAGGAGTTTTAGTAGACGGTCCTATGAGTATGATAGGGGCCATAATGCCATCTTCAAATAGAACTGCCCAAATACAAGCCTTAAAAGACGCTGAGAAAATTTGTTTTAGCTATGGGCTCACTACAGTAAACGATGCAGGTTTAAATAGGTCGACTATTGAATTAATAGATAGTTTACAGCAGGCAGGGGAACTAAATATTCGTGTATATGCTATGATTAGTAATAACTCTGAAAATTTGGATTATTACTTATCGAAAGGAATTGTGAAAACGGATAAATTGAATGTTCGCTCTGTGAAGGTATACGGTGATGGTGCATTAGGTTCTAGAGGTGCGGCATTGCGTGAACCCTATTCGGATCAAGATGGGCATTTTGGGGCAATGGTCACTCCGGTTAAGGAAATTGAAGCTTTGGCAGAGCGCATAGCTGCCTCAGATTATCAAATGAACACGCATGCCATTGGTGATTCTGCTAATATTGTTGTGCTTAGAGCCTATAGAAAAGCTTTAAAAGGTATGGAAGATAGACGTTGGAAAGTAGAGCATGCGCAAGTAATATCTGAAATGGATTTTGATTATTATAAAGAGGGTATTATTCCTTCTTTGCAACCAACCCATGCTACTAGCGATATGTATTGGGCAGGAGATAGGCTAGGGGAAGAACGTGTGAAAGGTGCGTATGCCTTTAAAACCTTATTGGATAAAGCAGGGATTGTTGCATTAGGAACTGACTTTCCGGTGGAACAGGTAAGTCCGTTTTTAACTTTTTATGCCGCTGTGGCAAGAAAGGATTTGGATAATTATCCAGAGGGCGGTTATCAAATGAAAGATGCCTTGAGCCGTGAAGAGACATTAAAGGGAATGACCATATGGGCTGCCTATTCCAATTTTGAAGAAAATGAAAAGGGAAGCATTGAAATAGGGAAATTTGCCGATTTCACGGTATATAGTGATAATTTAATGGAAGTTCCTATCGAGGAAGTTCCAAGTATTAAGGCAGAACAAACCTTTATTG
>JBATIW010000352.1:0-2414 GCA_049668005.1 Maribacter sp. | reverse complement strand
TTGTTTGTGCAGATATGGCTATAAAACCAGGGATTGATAAAAATTGGATGCTACTTGCCGACGTTAATCAATCTATGGTAGGTATAAGTGCTATTTCTGAAAAAATAAAAAATGAGGAGTCACTTTTAACTGTTGTACAAGAGGATATAGCATTAGGGTCCAAAAAACTTTTGGAACTGAACAGCGCTTCAGATGCCATGCAACTAACTGCTGATAAATTACGCAATACCAGACACTTTTCGTATACGCTCTTCTATATTATGAGGGGCGGTATTTTTGATAACAACTATCAAATTGAAAAATCGGATTTTATAACCTACATAGAATTAGCCAATAAAAAAGTATTCAAGAAAAAAGCAGGGATTTTGCAACAGCTCCCTGAAATCTTTGAACTTGGTTATTTAAAGGAACTGGCAGAAAACGATAATGACAAAAATTTCAAAAGGCTCGCATTCGAGTATATGCCTTTAAAATTCAGTAGAAGACATGGTGATCCAAGTCGCCCCTGGAATCGATTCTCCATAAACACAACAAGTGAAGTTGACGGTTCAAAAATCCTTGATTATGAGGGTAACTGGAGGGATATCTTTCAAAATTGGGAAGCTTTGGCGCATTCATATCCGGAATTTATTGAAAGTATGATCCATAAATTCTTGAATGCTACCACATTTGATGGTTACAATCCTTACCGCGTAACAAAAGATGGATTTGATTGGGAAACCATTGAACCCGATGATCCTTGGTCATACATTGGTTACTGGGGAGATCATCAAATCATTTATCTATTAAAATTTTTGGAATTTATTGAGCACCATTATCCAAACAAATTAGCAAACTATTTTAAACAAGACATATTTGTATATGCTAATGTGCCCTATAAAATAAAAAGTTACCAAGATATCTTGGTCAATCCTAAAGACACCATAGTATTTGATCAAGAAGCTGATGAAAAAATTGCTTTAAAGCGAACGGAATTAGGTGCCGATGGTGCCTTATTAAGAGATGCGAACTTCTTCATTTACAAAGTGAATCTCATTGAAAAGATATTAGCAACCGTATTGGCGAAAGTATCAAACTTAATACCTGAAGGAGGAATTTGGATGAATACACAAAGACCAGAATGGAACGATGCAAACAATGCATTGGTAGGGAACGGTGTGTCAATGGTGACCTTGTATTATTTAAGAAGATTTTTAAATTTCTTCGAAGGGGTTGTTGAAAATATGACCAATGGCGATACTGAGGTTTCTAAGGAATTATCCATCTTTTTCAATAAAGTTGTGGACACTTTGAATTCCAATAAACATATTCTTTCTGGGAAAGTTTCAGATACAGACAGAAAAATAGTGATGGATGGTCTTGGAAATGCCGGAAGCGATTATAGAAATACGATCTATGAAAATGGTTTTACAAGTGATAAGGAAAACATAACCAAAAATGAGTTGCTGCAATTTTTTCAAATTTCCAAAAAATTCGTAGATCATACCATCGATGCCAACAAACGTACAGATAATTTATACCATGCGTATAATATTATGACAATCCAGAGCGATTCTGAAGTATCGATCTCTTATTTGCCGGAAATGTTGGAAGGTCAAGTAGCCGTATTAAGTTCTGGATATATTTCTGGGGAAGCATCTTTGGAATTATTGGATGCTTTAAGAAGTAGCACTTTATTCAGACCAGATCAATACAGTTATATTTTATATCCCAACAAAGAACTTCCAAGGTTCAATGTTAAAAATAACATCCCATCCCAAAAAGTTGAAGCCTCAGTTTTACTGAAGCAACTCATAAAAGAAGGAAATTCACAAATTATTGAAAAAGACATAGTAGGAAATTATCATTTTAATGGAAATTTTAACAATGCGAATAGTCTAAAGGTTGCTTTATCAAAGTTACCTGAAAAACATAGGTCTCTTGTTGAAAAAGACAAAGACCTATTACTTGCTATTTTTGAAGATAATTTTGATCACAAATCATTTACGGGACGTTCGGGAACCTTCTTTGGCTATGAAGGTTTAGGGTCTATCTATTGGCACATGGTGTCGAAATTACTCTTGAGTGTTCAAGAAACCTGCTTACTTGCAGTAGAACATAACGAAAGCGAAGTAACAATAGGGAAGTTATTGGATCATTATTATGAAATTAATGAAGGAATAGGGGTTCACAAATCACCAGAATTGTATGGGGCCTTTCCAACGGACCCCTACTCCCATACCCCTGCTGGAAAAGGAGCACAACAACCAGGTATGACAGGACAGGTGAAAGAGGATATATTAAGCCGATTTGGGGAATTGGGGGTATTTGTAACCGATGGAAAAATAGTTTTTAACCCTCGTTTGTTACGCTTTGAAGAATTCCTGAAAGAACCCAAAGTTTTTAAATACGTAGATCTAGATAAGCGTGCAAAA
>JBATIW010000351.1:0-2865 GCA_049668005.1 Maribacter sp. | reverse complement strand
GGTATCGATATATAAGCGTTTTTGGCACCTATTAAAGCCCCATAAGTTTGTCCTGTTACAGGCCTTAGTCGGTGCAGTTGTTTATACATTGCTTGGCTTTTCAACTGCAATTTATGTTCAAAAGATCACCGATTTTGTCCTTGTAGGGGGTAATACCAAACTACTTAACTTATTGGGGGCAATCATGATATTTTTACTTTTGCTGCAGATTATCATTGTCGTATTTAAAGATATATTCCTTATAAAGTCGGGGCAACAAATAGATGCGCGTTTAATCCTTGGGTATTACAAACATCTTCTTAGGTTACCACAACAATTTTTTGATACAATGCGCGTCGGGGAAATTATATCCCGTATTAACGACGCCGTAAAAATACGAACATTTATAAATGGGGTATCCTTGAGCCTTACTGTTAATGTACTGATCATCGTTTTTTCTTTTGCATTGATGTTCTCCTATTATTGGAAATTGGCTTTAAACATGCTTTTGGTTATCCCCTTGTATGCCGGCATCTATTTGCTAATCAATAAATTGAATAAAAAGACGGAACGTAAAATAATGGAGAAATCCGCAGATTTAGAAAGTCAATTAGTTGAATCATTAAATTCCGTTGGCACTATAAAACGCTTTGGCCTGGAGGATTTTGCGAACATAAAAACAGAGACACGTTTTATAGATTTATTGAAAATAGGTTACCGGTCTGCATTGAACAGTGTATTTTCTGGCACAAGCAGTGGATTTGTTGCACGATTATTCACTATTATTTTATTATGGTCTGGTTCGTATTTTGTAATTGACAGGGAAATTACTCCAGGAGAACTTATGTCATTTTATGCTATTGTAGGATATTTCACTGGACCTGTTGCGAGCTTAATTGGCGCAAACAAACAAATACAAAATGCTCTAATCGCTGCAGATCGTTTATTTGAAATAATGGACTTAGAACGCGAAGATTCAGAAAATAAAATAGTTCTCAAGAAAAAGAATATTGCCGACATCAAATTTAAAAATGTTGCCTTTAGATATGGTACTCGGGTAGAAGTGTTCAAAGACTTTAATTTGAATATTCCAAAAGGTAAAATTACGGCAATTGTTGGGGAGAGTGGCTCCGGCAAAACCACATTAATGTCGCTTTTACAAAATATCTATCCCATTCAAAAAGGTAATATCCTTATCGGAGATTATGATTTAAAATACGTTGACAATAGGAGTCTAAGGGAATTGGTAAGTGTTGTGCCCCAAAAAATAGATTTATTCGCCGGTAACGTAATCGAAAATATCGCCATAGGGGAGTTTGTGCCAGATATGGAACGGATAACCCAGATATGTAAGGCAATAGGTATTTTAGAATTTGTTGAGGATTTACCAAATGGCTTTGGTACATATCTGGGAGAAAATGGAGCTACACTATCAGGAGGTCAAAAACAACGAATTGCTATAGCTAGGGCATTATACAAAAAGCCTGAGATTTTGGTATTGGATGAAGCAACTTCTTCTTTGGACAGTTCCTCGGAAAACTATATTCATAGAACAGTTCAAAATTTAAGAGATAAAAATAAAACCATAATTATTATTGCGCATCGCTTGAGTACGATTATCAATGCGGATAAGATTGTTGTACTCGACAATGGAAAAGTTCTTGAGGAAGGCTCGCATGATAAATTGTTTGCGAAAGAAGGGCGCTACTATGATTTATGGAAAGACCAGATGCCTTTGATGGCTAATTTTGGGTATTAAAACCAAATTATTTCGGCTCCAATACCACAAAGGGGATGATCATCTCCTCCAAAGACACCCCGCCATGTTGATACGTATTCCGGTAATAACTTACATAATGGTTGTAGTTATTGGGGTAAGCAAAGAAGAAGTCGTTTTTTGCAAAAATAAAGGAGCTACTCATATTTATACTCGGTAAATGAATGTCCTTGGGGTTCTTGGCTTCGAGAACATCCTTTTTGTCATAGCTTAGACTACGGCCAGTTTTATACCTTAAATTCAAACTGGTTTCTTTATCGCCAATTACTTTTGAGGGCTGCTTAACATTTATGGTACCATGGTCCGTAGTGATGATCAGCTTAAGCCCCATGTGTTGCGCTTGCTGTATAATTTCCAAAAGCGGGGAGTTCTTGAACCAGCTCTGCGTAAGGGATCTGTAGGCCTTATCATTGGATGCCAACTCCTTGATAACATCCATTTCAGTTTTGGAATGGGATAACATATCCACAAAATTATAGACGATAACCGTTAGGTCATTGTCTTTTTGGGATTTGAAGTTATGCGACAATGCCTTCCCTTGTTTTAAGCTGCTTATTTTATGATATTCCCATTTAAGATCTAATCCCAGGCGTTTTAATTGCGCTCCCAAAAACTTATGCTCAAAAAGGTTTTTGCCGCCTTCTTCAGTATCGTTCTTCCACCAATCGGGATATTTCTCCTCCATGGCCGATGGCATCAAACCTGAGAAAATAGCATTTCGGGCATATTGCGTGGCCGTTGGTAGTATGCTTATATAGGATTCTTCCTTGGTTTTCTTGTAAAATGAGCCTACCGTTTCCTCAAAGGCAAACCATTGATCATACCTTAAATTATCAATGACCACCAATAGGGTGGGCGTATCAATGATTTCTGGTTTGATCCATTTTTTGAAAAGATCGTGCGACATCACAGGGCCTTCATGATCACTAAACCAATCTTCATAATTGCTTTCAACAAATTTGCCGAATTGGTTGTTGGCCTCGTTTTTCTGGGACTCCAAAATTTCGAACATACCACTATCCTCAATATCCTCAAGTTTAAGTTCCCAATAAATCAATTTTTTGTACAATTCTATCCAGGCCTCATAGGAATTCACCATGGACAAATCC
>JBATIW010000350.1:0-1667 GCA_049668005.1 Maribacter sp. | reverse complement strand
AAAATAAAAGAAATTCGAGATTTCTGTATTAAAAATGCAGATGCGGGAATTGTCAAGAAATACTCAAGATATTTCAAAAATGGCTTTGATGGTTACGGAATTGATTCGAAGGTTTTTGAAAAACAGCGTGATTTGTGGATTAAAGCCTGGAAAAATGAAATGACCTTGGAGAAATACCTGAACCTTGGGGACGAACTAATGCGAACAGGTAAACTAGAAGAAAAATCCTTTGCTATCGCTTTTGTAAAGTCCGAGAGAGAAAATTATTCGCCGGACACTTTTGATAGGATAGGGAACTGGTTTAACATGGGAATAAATAACTGGGCCACCACAGATGTACTTTGCATGTTAGTGCTTTCCAATTTCCTAATCGATAAAGTAATCACATTTGAAAAGCTAAAAGAATGGAATGACTCGGAATCGGAGTGGAAAAGAAGGGCAGTACCAGTTACGTTGGTCGAATTATTAAAAAAAGGATTAGAACCAAAGATTGCCCTACCGGTAATTGAACCTCTTATGCTTGACAATTCGGAATATGTGCAGAAGGGTATTGGGACACTTCTACGAGGCTTATGGAAAAAATGGCCCACAGAAATCGAGAATTTCATGTTAAAATGGAAAGACCAATGTGGCCGTCTCATTGTACAATATGCCACGGAAAAAATGGATAAGGAATACAGAAAAAAATTTAGGGCAATAAAAACTGAAAAAGTCTGAGTGATGGATCAATTTAAAATCATAGAAGTAACACCTAAAAATGTTCAAAAAGAAACACTCTTCTGTGTCAAGGATATTAAAAACCCTGGATTTACATGCAAACAGCAATGGTTCGAAAAACGGTATAAAGAAGGGTTGCGCATGAAAATCCTTAAACAAGCTGATGGAAAAATGATCGGATTCATTGAGTATGTTCCGGCTTTCAATGCATGGCGCCCGATTGAGGCAGAAGAATTCATGTTCGTTCATTGTATTACCGTGTATTCCAAAAAAGACAGAAACAAGGGTCATGGATCACTTCTTATAGCTGAAGTTGAAAAGGAGGCCAAACGAGAAGGACTGGCTGGGGTGTGTGTTATGTCAAGTAAAGGTGCATGGATTGCTGATAAAAGTATTTTTGAGGATAATGGCTTTAAGAAAACAGACCAACGGGGAAGATTTGAATTGCTTTCGAAAAAATGGGATACTTCGGTTCCCGACCCAAAACTCATTGATTGGACAAAGCAACAATCCAAATACAAGGGTTGGAATTTGATTTATGCCGATCAATGTCCTTGGCATGAAAAATCTGTGGTAGCGCTTCTGAATACTGCCATGGATTATGATATAGACCTTAAAATCACGAAACTTGAAACTGCGCAAGAGGCAAAAAATGCGCCTTCGGGCTATGGTGTTTTTAGTCTCTTACATGACGGTAAGTTATTGGAAGACCACTATCTAAGTGCTACGCGCTTTAGAAACATTTTAAAAAAAGAGCTGCACGAACATGCATAGGACGTTCAATTGTGCTTTTTTTTGATAATTAGAACATGCCTAACCAATATAAAAAGAAAGTTATGGAACAAACAACCAAAGAATGCTGCCCTACCTTCCATCCTGAAAAATGGGACAAGAAAACGCATCACTGGGAAAAGAAGAAATTCATTAAGGCTTCGGTGCCAACTTTATTC
>JBATIW010000349.1:0-5302 GCA_049668005.1 Maribacter sp. | reverse complement strand
AGTTGATAGCACTAAGTAGTGCATTCGAAGTTGGCCAAATTTCATCAGAAACCTTTATAGATGGTCTTCAATCCTACTTCCCGAAGAAATCTTCCCAAGAGATAATAGCTATATGGAATGGTATGTTATTGGATTTTCCCAATTACCGCCTGGAATTCATTGAAAAATTGGCCATAGAAAAGGAATACCGATTATTTTTGCTGAGCAACACTAATGCTTTACATATTTCTGAGGTAGTCAAAATAATGGGAGACACTAAATTCCAACGTTTTAAAAATAGTTTTGAGCAATTTTACCTTTCGCATGAAATTCATTTGAGGAAACCAAATGCGAATAGCTATGAGTTTGTTCTTGAGGAAAATGCATTAGACCCAACTGAAACTTTTTTTGTCGATGATACGCCTGAGAATACTAAATCTGCAGGCAAATTGGGGATTAAAACCTGGAACCTAATCGTTGGACATGAAGATATAATTCAAATAAAATCAAAATTATAAATGTTTGATCTTGCGCTAAGCATATGTTGTTCCAGTTTAATATTTGTGATATTCAAACTATATGCAGTTTACAAGATTGACACGCTTTATGCAATTATCACCAATTATGTAGTAGCATGTATTGTTGGATTGTTTTTTTACTCGGGTGAAATAAATCCCGTTGAGATAGCGCAGCAACCTTGGTTTTTAGGTACACTACTTTTAGGTTTTCTTTTTATTGTAGTATTCAATTTAATGGCCAAAACTTCCCAATCTGTTGGGGTCTCCGTTGCTTCTGTAGCCACAAAAATGTCGTTGGTAATTCCTGTTATTTTTGGAGTTCTGGTGTATAAAGAGGCGCTTGGGATAATTAAAGTGGTCGGTATTCTTCTGGCATTGGCCGCGGTTTACTTTGTATCAATAAAAGAAAAACAGATTTCAATTAAAAAATCTGCCCTCATATTACCAATATTGTTGTTTCTGGGTTCTGGAATAATTGACACCAGTATTAAATATGTACAGGAAGTTCACATCAAAGAAAATGAATTCCCGCTCTTTTCTGCGACGGTTTTTGCGGCTGCAGCCATAGTGGGTCTTTTATTTATTGGGTTTAAAATGCTCAAAACCCCTCTCAAAATAAACCTTAGGAATGTTTTAGGTGGTATAGCCCTTGGTGTTCCCAATTATTTTTCAATTTACTTTCTGCTTAAGGCATTGCAAAACCCCTTTTTAAATAGTGCCTCGATTTTCACTATAAACAATGTTGCAATAGTAATGCTATCTACATTATTAGGTATTATTTTGTTCAAAGAGCAGATAAGTCCCAAAAACTGGGGCGGAATCGCCCTAGCGATTATAAGTATAATACTAGTTGCGGTATTCTAATGGAAAACTCGGATAAATTTAAGACGTTGGCCAAACCATCAAACGAAATACTCTTCAAAGAGAAAAAGAGCAAGTTTTTCGGTTACGCATTTCCAATAACAACTGAAGATGAAGTAAAACCCATCATAGAAGGTTTAAAAAAAAAGCATTATAATGCAAATCATGTATGTTATGCTTGGCAACTGGGCGTTTCAAAAATTAGATATCGAGCGAACGATGACGGGGAACCAAATAATTCGGCAGGAATGCCTATTTATGGGCAAATTCAATCTTTTGAACTTACAAATGTCCTGGTTGCAGTTGTGCGGATTTTTGGAGGAACAAAACTAGGTGTTGGTGGCCTAATAAGTTCGTATAGAAAAGCTACCCAAATGGCACTTGAAGATTCCATACTCATTGAAAAAACAATAAAGGCGGATATAGAAGTTACATTTGGTTATCCTGATATGGATAGGGTGATGCGAATCATAAAGCAAAATCAATTGGAAATCGTATCCCAACAATTGGAAATAGATTGCACTTTAATAGTGAGCACTACAAAAAGCAAGGCCCAACCCATTGCGCTCAAATTCAATTCTCTTAAGGGTATTGGAGCAAAAATAAGGGGCATTTAGATTTTAAGTCTTTCAAGAATATATTCTGGACATCTTACAGGCTTGTTATTTGCAGAATCCATGAAGGCAAGTACAGTGTTCGCTTCTGCCAGTAATTCCCTCTTTTCGTTATATATCTCATAGTCAAACTCTATCCTCACAAGTGGTCTTTTTCGTAAGATTGTACGTATGGTCAAAAGGTCATCATAAAGGGCTGATTTCTTGTAATTTAACTGAAGGGATATAACAGGCAGTATAATTCCATTCTCTTCCATTTCCTTATAAGAAATTCCAAGGGTCCTTAACCATTCAATCCTTCCCATCTCCAAATATTGCGGGTAATTCCCATGATACACTACTCCCATTTGGTCGGTTTCGCCATAGCGGACCCTAAAAGATATCTCATTAAAATCCATATTTATCCAACAAAAAATTATATATTTATTAGCTCCCCAACGAAGCCTGCTAACATGCGAAAAAAAAAGGGTAAATTCAACCCCAAATCATTTTTTTTTTAGGATTTTTGTTCACATATTTGTCAAACCTAATTTACTCTTGCATATCACAAGAACCATAAGCTGATTTTGCTTAAAAATAACCAATAAATAAGAGAAAATTTTATAATGAGTGTAACTGCAAATTCCGTTTGGAACAATTGTTTGGCGTTTATCCAAGATAACATCCAACCGCAGGCATTCAAAACATGGTTTGAGCCCATCAAACCTGTTAAGCTTTCAGAAAACGCATTGAGTATTCAAGTGCCTAGTAAATTTTTTTACGAATGGTTGGAAGAGCATTACGTTAAACTGTTGAAAGTTGCACTTACAAAAGAGTTGGGCGAGACCGCCAAATTGGTATATATAATAAGAATGGAAAATACCTATGGCAATCGCGAACCTTTCACGGAGAAAATTCCCAGTTCAAATAGAGGTAATATGGGTCCACAGGAAATGGATGTCCCTATTAAATCAAAAAATCCTGAACTTCGTAATCCATTCGTAATTCCCGGAATACGGAACATAAAGATAGAATCCCAGTTAAATCCAAATTATAATTTTGACAATTTCCTAGAGGGAGACTCAAACCGACTGGCGCGTTCAGCAGGTATGGCAGTTGCCAACAAGCCTGGTGGCACATCGTTTAATCCGTTATTGATATTTGGTGGTGTAGGATTGGGCAAAACCCATTTGGCGCACGCTATTGGGGTTGAGATAAAGGATAAATATCCAGAGCGTACGGTTTTATATATTTCAGCTGAGAAATTTACACAGCAGTACATAGAGTCTGTTAAGAAGAATACAAGAAACGATTTCATACATTTTTACCAATTGATAGATGTATTGATCATTGACGACGTTCAATTCCTCTCCGGTAAATCTGGAACCCAGGATGTTTTCTTCCACATATTCAATCATTTACACCAAAATGGCAAACAAGTAATCTTAACTTCAGACAAGGCTCCTGTTGATATGCAGGATATTGAACAACGGTTATTGTCAAGATTTAAATGGGGATTATCGGCAGAGTTGCAGAATCCTGACTACGAGACCCGAATTTCCATCTTAAAAAATAAACTATATCGCGATGGCGTTGAAATGCCTGATGATATCGTTGATTATGTAGCAAAACACATCAAGACCAACATTCGCGAATTGGAAGGTGCCATAATATCCTTAATAGCGCAATCATCTTTCAATAAGAAAGAGGTTACATTGGAATTGGCACAACAAGTTGTCGAGAAGTTTGTTAAGAATACCAAGCGGGAAGTTTCTATCGATTACATTCAAAAAGTGGTTTCCGATTATTTTGAAATGGACGTTGCTACCTTACAATCCAAAACCAGAAAAAGACATATTGTACAAGCAAGACAATTGGCTATGTTCTTTGCGAAAAAGTTCACCAAGGCTTCTTTGGCCAGTATAGGTTCGCAAATTGGCAAAAGAGATCATGCTACTGTACTACATGCCTGCAAAACAGTTGATAACCTTGCAGAAACCGACAAACAGTTTCGTAAGTATATTGATGATTTAACAAAAAAACTTACCTAATACATTTTAATGACAACTAGGGTTTTAATGGTTTGTCTTGGAAATATTTGCAGGTCACCATTGGCTGAAGGTATACTCCAAAGTAAAGTCGATGGCAATTCTGTTTTTGTGGATTCCGCGGGTACAGGAGGGTACCACATTGGAAGCAAACCGGATAGTAGAAGTATTGCGGTTGGGCTCAAATATAATATTGACATCACCCACCAGCGCTGTAGAAAGTTCAATGCGAAAGATTTCAAGGATTTTGACCTGATATACGTCATGGATCAGAGCAATTATATCGATGTTATTGCCTTGGCTCAAAATGAAGTGGAGAAATCAAAAGTTAAACTAATCCTTGATGAAGTTGAAACTGGCTTAAATGAAGTGCCGGACCCTTACCATGATGATGATGGATTTGAACATGTTTTTCAATTAATTGATGAAGCCTGTACTATCATTGCTGAAAAATTGAACGCAATTTAGCACACGGAAATGGCAGAAAACACAAATCCAAAAGGCAAACTTTTTTTGATACCTACAACCTTGGGTGAAAACGAGCCTTTAGAGGTTTTGCCAATTTCAATTAAAAGGGCGATTGAAGAGATTGATTATTACATTGTTGAAAATGAAAAGTCGGCTAGACGTTTCATTAAAAAGATAAGCCCAAGAAAACCCCAGCCGAGCTTATTTATTGAAGTCCTTAATAAATACACTGAACCAGCGGCTATTCCGACCTTCTTACAACCTTGTATTGAAGGACATAATATTGGAGTACTTTCAGAAGCAGGTTGTCCTGGAATAGCAGACCCAGGTGCCGATGTCGTTAGAATAGCACATCAAAAAAACATACAGGTGGTTCCATTGGTTGGTCCTTCATCAATTTTGATGGCTATGATGGCCAGTGGTTTGAATGGACAAAATTTCGCTTTCAATGGCTACCTGCCTATTGACGCATCGGAAAGGAAGAAAACCATTAAATCATTGGAAAAAAAATCAACTGATATTGGTCAATCACAAATCTTCATTGAAACACCTTATAGGAACGACAAACTGTTGGCCGAATTGAAAAAGACCCTTTCAATCAACACGCTACTTTGTATAGCATGTGATCTTACATTAAGTACTGAATTCATTGCTACCAAAAAGATATCGGATTGGAAAAAAACAGCCGTAGATCTTAATAAAAGGCCTGCCATATTTATCATACAAGCTTAAAAAATAAACCCTGGCAAAATTACCAGGGCCTACCATTTTCATATATAAATAATCTTAAACTTTTGGATTTCGCTTTGCGGCTACTATTGACAAATCATAACCG
>JBATIW010000348.1:0-2898 GCA_049668005.1 Maribacter sp. | reverse complement strand
CCCCTATTATGATTGCGATGTAGTTGAATGAATAAGCTGTGCCTAACAATGCCTGTAATTAATTGCCGGTTTGTGCATACTCGGAATACCTTACAGGATTTCCTTAATCGTTTTCTTTTACTAATTTGGTACTCAACTACACAACGAACCATACAGGAAAACGTTCACAAGCCAAAAAATGAAATATGAATAAAACGATTATTAAACTTTTTCTAAGGTTCGGAATAGGAATTGGGTTTTTATCTGCAGTTGCTGATAGATTTGGATTATGGCCTGTTGAAATTTCAGCATGGGGAAATTGGGAGAATTTTTTAGAATATACCGAAGTACTCAATCCCTTGATTCCAAAAATGTTAATCCCGACATTTGGAATTATGGCAACATTTGCCGAAATATTATGTGGAGTCTGCCTTATCATCGGTTTTAAAACAGAATTGATTGCAAAACTCAGTGGATTTCTGATGTTGATCTTTGCATTGGCAATAGCCTTTTCAACTGGAATAAAAGGGGCTTTTGACTATTCGGTCTTTGCAGCCTCAGCAGCAGCCTTTGCCTTGAGTTTAATGAATGAAAAGTATTTAGAATTAGACGTATTTTTTTCCAAAAAAGATTGAAAATCAAAATAATTCCGTAAAAAGAAAAAGAAAACTGCTAATGCCAAACTTTGAAATAGTGCATGAAAGCAACGATTATATAGTCGTAAACAAAATGGCTGGACTTATAAGTGAAAAAAGTCCTTACGAGGATCGCACTGTTGAGGATCAAGTACTTGATCATCTTTTAAAAAGTAAGCGAAAGCCCTATATTGGAATTATACATAGATTAGATCGCGTGACAAGTGGCGTATTGATTTTTGCCAAGAAAAAAAGCATTCTTGTGGAATTCAATAATCTATTTAGTAGCCGGAAAGTTCATAAAACGTATTTGGCAATAGTTAAAAACAAGCCACCAAAGAAGAAAGGAAACTTAATTAATTTTCTCATAAAAAATAACCTGGAAAAAAGAGCGGATATAGTCCAATCAAAATCAAAAGACTCCCAAGAAGGCATTCTTTCCTATCAAGTTATAGACAAAAACGATTTTGGTTATCTGCTGGAGATAAAACCAAGAACCGGTCGATTCCATCAAATAAGAGCCCAATTAGCTAATATAGGGCTCCCTATTATTGGAGATGAAAAATACGGTTCAGATCAAGCATACTTCCCGTTATCTATTTGCCTTCATGCATGGAAATTAACCTTTCAAGTCCCTGGTTCTCAAGAATTAAAAACTTACGAAGCACCTTTGCCAAAAAACGATTTTTGGACATTCAAATCAATCTGAACTTTGCACCTAAAACAGAGCTAATTAAAAAAGCCGCAATTATACTCCGCATTAAAGCTAACATTTACGTTGGGGTTCAGCCACGAAAGTTCTCTGATCGGTTCTAAGGACAAAAGACCTTTTAGTCAGCTCATAGTAAAGCCCCCTAAGAAATCTAAACTGCATGAAAATACGCTTTAGCCTAATTTGTAGCCTACCGTATAACCAATGATAAAATGCCGATTTGATCTTGGTTTGTATGCCCACATAGACTGATTTTTTCCTATATTAGTCTCTAATATCAGGAAAATTGAACAAAGTAATTCTCAGCCTTTATTTGTGTGCCATATCTTTTCATATTTCAGCACAACAATATGGCTATGTTCAATACAATTCCGGGTCTGGAGCCCCTTTTGACCAAGTGTCCACTGTACTTAAAGATCAGGCAGGTTTTATATGGATTGGCAGCCAAACCGGTTTGTACCGATTTGATGGGATCCATTTTGACATTTATAGCACGCATACAAAGAGCCAATTCATTCATCAGCTTTATGAACGCGATGATCACCTGTTATTTGTCAATGATATGGGAATCTATCAAATTGACGATTTGCTTTCCAAGCCTAAGGTATTTCCGTTACTGGAAGGCACAATCAATGAAACAGCTGGGCTTCCTTTTTATCCCAACGATTTTGGACTTGGCAAAGATCAAGATATCTGGCTTTCCCAATCCAATCACAGCATTGGCAGGTTGCAGCAAGGAGATTTCAAAACCTATGGTTTTTCCAAATCGAATAAAGCACAAAAGCTTGCGATACATAAAGACCCAAAAGGTGGAATTTGGGTTCTGAGTCCATTGGATGGGTTATTCTACTTTGATAAAGCCGCTAATACTTTTGAAAAAAAGCTGAACGTTAAAAATGGGAACGCCTTATTAATTCACGAAGATTACCTTGTGGTGGGAAGCGATGCACTTCGTGTATATACCATTGATGAAAATAAGCCCCGCTTAATTAAGACGATTGAGCTGGATGATGACCTAATTACTGCGATGTATGTGGATCAAAATGATCAATACATCATCGGAACCAAGAAGGGAAAGTTATTAAAAGTAGCTAACTTGAACGATCCTCCCCAAACTATATACGGAGCCAATGAAGCGCATCGGGTGGAGGAATTGGATTTTGGACATATCTTTGAAATTTCTGTAACTACGGATAGTAAAAGCAATAATGATAAGCTCTGGGTTTGCTCGGAAACCGGACTTTGGCTGCTCCAACAACGTTTTTTTAAAACCGTTGAAAATTTACCCTTGAATAATCCTATTAGTATTGCTATGGGAAATGAAGGGAAAGCTTGGGCACCCCTTAATTATTTATATGAAATCTCTCCTCTTGAAGATGAATTCACTGCCAGGCCCATCCTTGATAATTTACAGGCAAGTGCAGTGGCTCAAGATAAAGCCGGATTCACCTGGGTTACGACCTCAACCCCAAAAGTTGCATTATTAAAATATGCCAATAACAATATCATTAAACGATATGATGATTTCCATGACCGGGGTGAGGCCATTTTCAACCTTTATCCAGACAGCAA
>JBATIW010000347.1:0-9176 GCA_049668005.1 Maribacter sp. | reverse complement strand
TACAAAGGGAGTGGTCAATGTACTGAAAGATGTTAAAAAGAAATTTCCTAAACTAGAGGTTATTGTTGGAAATATCGCCACAGGGGATGCAGCTAAATATCTAGTTGAAGCTGGTGCCGATGCGGTTAAAGTGGGTATCGGACCTGGATCTATTTGTACGACTAGGGTTGTTGCTGGTGTCGGTTTCCCTCAATTTTCTGCTGTTTTGGAGGTAGCTGCGGCAATTAAGGGTAGTGGAGTTCCGGTTATTGCGGATGGTGGAATACGCTATACCGGTGACATTCCCAAAGCAATTGCTGCTGGAGCGGATACCGTAATGTTGGGATCATTATTGGCAGGGACCAAAGAATCCCCAGGTGAAACCATTATTTATGAAGGCCGAAAATTTAAATCATACCGTGGAATGGGATCTGTCGAAGCCATGAAACATGGCTCTAAGGACCGCTACTTCCAGGATGTTGAGGACGATATTAAGAAATTGGTCCCAGAAGGTATTGTGGGCCGCGTGCCTTATAAAGGTGAATTGTATGAGAGTATTCATCAATTTATCGGTGGTCTTCGGGCTGGAATGGGTTATTGTGGAGCCAAGGATATTGATGCCTTAAAGGAGAATGGAAGGTTCATTAAAATAACTTCCAGTGGTATAGCTGAAAGTCATCCACATCATGTGACCATCACCAAAGAATCCCCCAATTATAGTAGGTAAAGGTTTTTGGGATTGATACAATAAAAAAGAGCTGTTTAAAACAGCTCTTTTTTACTTCAATATATTGATTCCTTATTTGCTCTGTTCGCTATAGGTTTGCCAGTCTTTCTCCAAATAAATATTGTCGCCGAAATAGCGGGCAATATTCAAAAAAGGTTCAGGTTTTTGATAACCAGGAACCGGAGAAAGCATATTCATTTTTTCATCCAAAAAGATCGTAGTTGGGTAGCTCATGCGGCCTTGCATCAATGCAGCGGCAAATTCATGATACCCTTTCCTGCCAGAAGGCACAAAGTTGTAGGTCTTTCCTCTAAATTCTATTGGTTCTTTGCCTTCCCCATCCATCTTTACCATGTAAAAATTGGCGGCCATATACGTTGCTACTTCAGGATTTTGAAAAGTGTCTTTATCCATTTTTTTGCACCACCCACACCAATCTGTATAAACATCAATGAAAATTTTCTTCGGATTTGGATCGTTTTCGGCGCGTTCAACGGCATCATTCCAACTAAGCCATTCAACATCTTGGGCATTGCCTGCAAGGGAAATCAATCCCATGAATAAAAATAGCATGGCTTTATAAAAAAGGGATATTTTCTGTTTCATTCGTAATAGTTTTAGTTGTATAGTCCAACAACTGTACCAAAACTAACGATTTTTTTTAAGCTTTATTTTGCTATGGCATTTGACTTTTTCTTTGTGAATAGGTCTTTAACATCAACCTGATTTTTGATAAGGTCATCAAAAGTCTCACGTTCCCTGATTAAAACTGCCTTGCCGTCGTGCCAAAGAACCTCTGCTGGCCTAAATCTGGAGTTATAATTACTGGCCATGGTAAAACAATAGGCCCCGGCATTTTTAAAGCAAAGGATGTCGCCTTCAGAAATTTCATTGATCCTACGATTGTTGGCAAAAGTATCAGTCTCACAGATGTAACCCACTACAGAATAATATCGTTCACGTCCTTGTACATTTGAAATATTTTCAATGGCGTGTGCAGCTCCGTAGAGCATAGGTCTTATTAGATGATTAAAACCGGAATCCACACTTGCAAAAACGGTTGATGTAGTTTGTTTTACAACATTTACCTTAGCTAAAAAGTATCCGGCTTCGCTTACCAAAAACTTTCCTGGTTCAAAGGCCAAAGTGAGTTCCTTGCCATATTCCTTGCAAAATGTATTGAACCTACCGGTTAATTTTTTACCTAGTTCTTCAATGTTGGTTTCGATATCCCCGGCCTTATAAGGTACTTTGAATCCACTGCCAAAGTCAATGAAATCCAGATTTTTGAAATTCTTGGCAGTTTCAAATAGGATTTCGGAGGCATAAAGAAATACATCAATATCCAAAATATCACTCCCCGTATGCATATGAATACCGTTGATATTCATTTTGGTCAGTTGAACGATACGTAATAAATGAGGAATTTGATGAATACTAATGCCAAATTTAGAATCAATATGACCAACGGAAATATTTGAATTACCCCCTGCCATAACATGTGGATTAATACGAATGCAAACTGGAATATCAGGATGCTTTCCACCAAACTGCTCAAGAACGGATAAATTATCAATATTGATTTGGACACCTAATTTGGCCGCTTCTTCAATCTCTTCGAGGGAAACCCCATTAGGCGTGTAAATTATGGACTCAGGTTTAAAACCGGCCATAAGACCTAGTTGTACCTCTTGAATCGAAACTGTATCCAGTCCACTGCCCAAGCTGTTCATTAATCTTAATATCGTGATGTTCGAAAGGGCCTTGGCCGCATAGTTCAGTTTCAAATGATTTACGCCCTTGAAGGCATTCGTTAATCTGTTGAACTGCGAAACTATTTTTTCCGAATCATAAACATATACAGGGTTGCCATATGTCTTAGCGATTTTTAATAAATCAGCATTCTTCATTGCCATAGGTGTTGTTTTGAACAAAACTAGGATACTATTTCGGCATGAACAAGAAATTCCGTGAATAATTTATAAATACAACAATATGTTATAAATAAAACAATGTTTACGTTTGGATTCATTTGTAGCAGTCACCATCGAGTTGTATTTTTAACAAAAATCTATGTATGATATTACCGCTATTCCCTTTAAAATCAATTTTTTTTCCTGGAGAGACTGTTCCACTCCACATCTTCGAAGATCGTTATAAACAACTTATTCAAGATTGTAGGCAAGAGGCGATAACCTTTGGCATACCTGTGTATATATATGACCAAATTGCCTTTGGCACCGAGGTACAGCTTGTTGAAGTGGTTAATACGTATGAGGGTGGTGAAATGGATGTGGTCTGTGTTGGGCGCCAAGTTTTCAAGATTTTATCTTTTGAAAATGAAATAGGGGATAAATCATACCCCGGCGGTAATGTTGAATTTTTAGAAGGCATTCATGATGCACCGGATCAATTGAAAATAAGTGTTCTGGACCATATCAAAGAACTTTATGAATTAATGGATGTGCCTTTTGCACCAATGTCTTTGGACAAGTTTAATATGTATATACTAATACATAAAATTGGTCTTTCTTATGAGCAGGAATATCAAATCTTGCAGATGCCAAAAGAAAGTGACCGGTTAAAGTTCATTAAATCCCACCTCTTAGCGACTATAGCCGTGTTGAAGGAAGTAGATAGAACCAAAGGTGCAATTAAAATGAATGGTGATTTCAAGAATTTCGACCCACTTGATTTTAAGGATTTTAAAATTTGACAATCACCATGGATTTCATTAGGGTAAATCCTATGTGTTTCCTATTTTTGCTCCCAAACTTTTAAGACATCCCATATGAATCTTCACGAGTATCAAGGAAAAGAAATTTTAGCAAGTTTTGGTGTACGCATTCAGCGTGGTATTGTTGCCCATAGTCCAAAGGAAGCGGTAGAAGCCGCTAAGCAATTAACAGCGGAAACAGGTACTGGGTGGCATGTAATCAAGGCTCAAGTGCATGCTGGTGGTCGTGGTAAAGGGGGCGGTGTTAAATTGGCCAAGAATCTTAAGGAGGTAGAAGAAATTGCCGGTAGTATCATTGGGATGAACTTGATTACCCCCCAAACATCGGCTGAAGGTAAAAAGGTACACCAAGTTTTAATAACAGAGGATGTCTATTACCCCGGAGACAGTGAAACCAGTGAATTTTATATGTCGGTTTTGTTGGATCGTGGTAAAGGGCGGAATATGATTATGTATTCTACTGAAGGCGGAATGGATATTGAGGAAGTTGCTGAAAAAACACCACATTTGATTTATACGGAAGAGGTGGATCCCTCTACAGGACTTTTGCCTTTCCAAGCCCGGAAAATAGCCTTTAATCTTGGACTTTCAGGAACTGCGTTTAAAGAAATGACAAAATTCGTAACATCACTTTACAAGGCATATGTTGAGAGTGATTCCAATATGTTTGAAATTAATCCGGTTTTGAAAACATCGGATGATAAGATAATGGCCGTTGATGCAAAAGTTTCCATTGATGACAATGCTTTATATAGAAGAAAACAATATGCTGAGATGCGCGATCTACGTGAAGAAAACCCGATTGAAGTTGAAGCAAGGGCTGTTGGACTCAGTTACGTTGATTTGGATGGAAATGTTGGCTGTATGGTTAATGGTGCTGGTTTGGCCATGGCAACAATGGACCTTATTAAAATGGCCGGTGGTGAGCCAGCCAATTTCTTGGATGTTGGTGGTACGGCCGATGCCAAAAGGGTAGAGGAAGCTTTCCGCATTATACTCAAAGATCCAGAGGTAAAAGCAATTTTAATAAATATTTTTGGTGGAATTGTTAGATGTGACCGTGTTGCACAAGGCGTTGTAGATGCCTATAAAAATATGGGAGATGCGATTAAAGTCCCAATCATAGTGCGATTACAGGGAACAAATGCCGAATTGGCAAAAGAGATTATAGATAATTCAGGATTGGCCGTACATTCTGCTGTCCAGTTTCAAGAAGCAGCAGATAAGGTAAAAGAGGTTTTGGGTTAAGAATCTAACTCGAATAGGATTATAAAAGGGCAATACTTTCAAGTATTGCCCTTTTTATTTGAGAAAAGATTCCTTAATTGTTACCAATTTTTAGTTTTGATTAAACCTTAGAAAACCCCTATTGATATTGGTAAAGCTTGACTTTCTTTACACCGGATATTAAGATATTATAATGATTAAAGTTTTGTTAAATGCAAAAAACTTTGTAACGATCTTTATTCTCAGCCGTCTTTTAAGTAATCATCAATTATTCATCAATCATTTAACAAACAAATCATGAGAAAATTAAGTTTAGTATTTGTAGCTGCAATGCTATTAGTAACAGGAAACATTTTAGCCAACGATTCAATTAAGGTTGATCCGGCAAAAAAACTATCCACTCAAATCCATGATCTTATGGATGACAATAATTTCTCTTCAGACGATGTTAATCTAACCGCCCAAGTTAGGTTTACATTGAATAACGAAGGCGAAATTGTGGTTTTATCAGTTGATACTGATAACGAAAGATTAGCGTCCTTTGTTAAAGGCAGATTAAACTATAAAAAAGTAGAGGTAGCTGGAGCCAGAGAAGGTAAAATGTTTACTATTCCTATTAAAATTGCAAGTTAGGAATACACTAAAGATTATTTAAAAATCCTGATTTTATCAGGATTTTTTTTTGTTTTTATATTTAACGGGTGAAATATCGCTTTTGAACTTCTTTTTTGGCCTCGATTTAATATCATATTTCGCTTTGGGGGTAATACTGGCTTTTGCTTTACCCTTTGATAAGACCTCGCCAGGATTTTTTGGGTTTTCCTTGGTTCCCCTAAGATGTATCACAAGTCCGTTTAAGAAATTACGTAGAATTTGATCTCCACATTCCATGTAATTAGGGTGCTCCTCATTTCTGAACAGGGCACCCAATTCGCTTTTTGTGATATTAAAATCGGCCAATTTCAATATTTCAACTATTTCATCGTCCCTTAACATAAGGGCTACACGGAGTTTTTTGAAAATATCATTGTTCGTCATTCGGGCCTTTTTTGTAAACTTTATGCAAATTAATGATAGCCATTGGTAATATAACGTAAAACGAGGATTTATTATACGAAAGGACGGCATTTTCAGTTATACAATAGAAATATTGTTATTCTGTTATGCGCACATATAAAGAAAAACTCAGTATACTTTCAGAAATGATAGCCTTCGCAAGGGTTGATAATACAATCAAAGATGAGGAATATATCTTTCTAAGCAGTGTTGCACAACAGCTGGGAGTTGATGAGGAAACCTTTGATACGCTTTTCAATGAAGAAGTAGAACATATTGTTCCTAAATCCGAAGCCGACCGAATATTGCAATTTCATAGATTGGTTTTATTAATGAATGTAGATAAAAAACAGGATTTAATAGAAATTAGCAGAATCCACAATATTGGATTAGAAATGGGATTGCCACCTTCGGCCATTGAACAGGTGCTTTCAATTATGCATAAGTACCCTAATAAAATAGTACCTCCCAAAGTACTTATAGATATTTTCAAAGCGCACTACAATTAAATTCCCGCTGTCTATTTAATGTTATCAGGTTAAATTCCAGTTAGCGAAACCGATTTTTCGCATCAAAACACGTCATAATGGCGCTAAAAGAAGGTGTGATAGTGTCAAAATGACACTATATCCGTATTGGTATAGCTTTTGTCTTTTTATGTTTGAGTTTAATTTTAACTGAAAAAATAAAGATCATGAGCATAATTAAAAGAAGCGATGTGTTGTTTCCTTCATTAATGAATGAAATATTCAAACCAGATTGGTTTGGTGGTTTGGAAAACGACAAAAGCAATGTTCCTTCAGTGAACATTAAGGATAACGAATTGGATTTTGAATTGGAACTTGCTGTTCCAGGAAGGAATAAGGAAGATTTTCAAATAGAAATCAATGAAAATGTGTTGACAATTTCCGCGGAATCCAAAACCGGGGAAAATGTTGAAAAAGATAACTACACTAGAAGGGAGTTTATATATGCTTCCTTTAAGCGTGCATTTACCTTACCGGAAACAGTTGATGAAGACAACATAAAGGCAAATTACAGCAATGGAATCTTAAAATTTACCTTGCCGAAAAAAGAGGAGGCGTTGCCAAAGCCTAAAAGAAAGATAGCGTTGTCTTAAAATATTAAAGAGTTTATGTTGTGTCCCTTCTGGGACATTTCATAATGGTTGGTTTAGTTGGTTAGTCCTGACGGTCTGTTAAGCAGACGTCAGGATGCTGTACACCTACCGAGAAAGGTAGTGTCGTCAGTATTAGAAAAGCGTCTTGAGCGATCAGGGCGCTTTTCCCATTTCTTTATCTTGCGTTTGTAGCATTTTTATCTCGTCACGCAATTTTGCTGCTTGCATGAAATCCAATGCTTTCGCCGCTATTTCCATGGCCTTTCTCTTGTCCCGGATCATTTTTTCTATTTGATCCTTGGTCAAATATGCCATATCAGGTTCAGCAGCCCTTAATTCTTCTTTTGCGAAATGATAGGTGGAAACCGAGTTTTTGGCCAAGGCACTGTCTAAACTTTTATTCAATGCCTTTGGCGTGATATTATTGGCAATATTATAGGCAATCTGTTTTTCACGACGGTAATTAGTACCATCAATGGTCTTTTGCATACTGATCGTAATTCTATCCGCATACATGATGGCTTTACCATTCAAATGCCTTGCAGCTCTACCTACTGTTTGAGTCAACGAGCGATTGCTGCGTAAAAACCCTTCTTTATCTGCATCTAAAATGGCAACTAAGGAAACTTCGGGCAAATCCAATCCTTCACGCAACAGATTCACACCGATAAGAACATCAAAAATGCCTTTTCGTAAATCCTGCATTATTTCAACGCGCTCCAAAGTGTCAACATCACTGTGTATGTATCTACAACGCACATTAATTCGGGCTAAATATTTGGTCAGTTCTTCAGCCATTCGTTTGGTCAAGGTTGTGACCAAGGTCCTTTCATCTTTTTCAACCCTTTGATGAATTTCCTCTACTAAATCATCAATCTGGTTTAAACTTGGCCGAACTTCAATAATGGGATCAAGTAAACCAGTTGGTCTTATTACCTGTTCAACAAAAACACCTTGACTCTTTTGAAGTTCATAATCTGCGGGTGTGGCACTTACATAGATAACCTGATTTTGTAATACTTCAAATTCTTCAAATTTCAACGGCCTGTTGTCCATCGCGGCGGGTAATCTAAAACCGTATTCAACTAAGTTTTCCTTGCGAGAGCGATCACCCCCGTACATGGCATGTACTTGTGGAATGGTTACATGGCTCTCGTCTATCACCATTAAGAAATCATTTGGAAAATAATCCAATAAACAGAATGGTCTTGTCCCTGGTTCACGTCCATCCAAATATCTAGAGTAATTTTCGATACCCGAACAATAACCCAACTCCCGAATCATTTCCAAATCAAAATTAGTGCGTTCTTCCAAACGTTTTGCTTCAAGAGGCTTGCCAATTTCTTTAAAATATTCAATTTGATGTACCAAATCATCCTGAATGAGATGAATGGCATTTTGAAGTATATCAGGCGATGTCACAAACATATTCGCTGGATAGATGTTCAGGTTTTCATATTTCTCAATGATCGTATTATTAAAAGGGTCGAAGGCTTCAATCTCTTCTATTTCATCTCCAAAGAAGTGAATTCTAAAAGCATGGTCCGCATAGCTTGGGAAAACATCAACGACATCACCTTTTACCCTGAAATTGCCATTTCTAAAATCAGCTGTGGTCCTTGAATAAAGACTCTGAACCAGCATATGCAGTAGCTTGGTACGGGCAATGACTTGATCTTTATGAATAGTAATTACATTTTTTTGGAATTCCACAGGGTTCCCTATACCATATAAGCAAGACACGGAAGCTACAACCAAAACATCCCTTCTACCAGACAAAAGTGAAGAAGTGGTACTTAACCTTAGTTTTTCGATATCTTCATTGATAGAAAGATCCTTCTCAATATAAAGTCCAGAAGTCGGAATATAGGCTTCAGGTTGGTAGTAATCATAGTAGGAGACAAAGTACTCGATCGCATTATCAGGAAAAAACTGTTTGAATTCCGAATATAGTTGGGCAGCAAGTGTCTTATTATGGGCTAGGATCAAAGTGGGTCGCTGCACTTCTTCGATAACATTGGCAACAGTAAATGTCTTCCCTGAACCAGTTACGCCAAGTAGGGTCTGGTAGGCTTCCTTTGAGTTTATACCATCAACCAATTGCTTTATGGCTTCTGGCTGATCACCCGTAGGTTTGAATTCGGATATGACCTTGAATTTCATTCTTTAAAAATACGAAAGCACAATGATTATTATAGCTAAGGCTGTAACAATTTAATCTTATCGTTTTAAGGCAAAATGCCCCTTGAATACGCGCCCATCAACCAGATTAGCCTTGAACCAATAATCCGAAGCGGGTAAGGGAACACCATTAAAGTCCCCATCCCATC
>JBATIW010000346.1:0-1873 GCA_049668005.1 Maribacter sp. | reverse complement strand
GACTTAATATGGAGGACAATTCAGCGGAAAACATAGAGAAGTTCAAAAAAATGGCTGATTATGCTCATGCCAACGGAGTTGAACTAGGGGGGTATTCACTTTTTTCGAGTAGAAAAATCAGTGATTCAGTTGATGTTATTAGTAAAGAAACGGGGAAACCTGGTGGTGCGAAATTTGGGAATGCTCCTTGTTTGGCATCGGAATGGGGGCATAGTTATCTTGAAAAGATTAAATATTTCTTGGATCAGACCGGATTTGATTTATTGGAACATGATGGCCCCTATCCCGGGGATTATTGCGCTTCTACTACCCATAAACATCATAAAGGCTATGAAGATTCCCAATGGGTACAGTGGCGTATGACCAAAGATTTTTACCATTGGCTAAAAAAAAAGGATATTTATTTAAATGCACCTGACTTTTATTATCTGCAAGGCTCCAATAAATGCGGAATAGGATATAGGGAAGTAAATTGGTCATTGCCAAGAGCACAACAGATTATGCTTGGTAGACAGAATATTTATGACGGTACTTGGGAGAAAACACCATCTATGGCTTGGACGTTCGTACCTCTGACGGAATACCATGGGGGAGGCGAAGATGCCACTTTGGAACCACTTGCCGAACATTTGGATTCGTATAAGGCGCACATGGTACAGAACTATGGTTCAGGCGTACAGGCATGCTATCGGGGCCCTCGACTTTATGATACCAATGCCACCAAAGCAATGGTTATTGAACAAATATCCCATTATAAGAAGTACAGAGATATCCTGAATTCGGATATTATACATTTAAGAAGACCCGACGGACGGTCATGGGATGGTTTTATGCATGTAAATCCGGAATTGCAGGAAAAGGCATTGGTCATGCTTTTTAATCCTACTTCAAAAACTATAAAGGAAAAAGTAAAACTACCCATGTATTATACAGGATTGAAGGATGAAGTAGCTTTAGCAGAAAAAGGGGAAGGTTTCAATAAGCTCCAACTGAATCGTAACTTCGAAGCTGAGATTGAAATTGAAATTCCTGCGAAAGGATATACATGGTATGTACTAAAATGATTTTTCTAAAATAGAAGTGTAGCTAGTTTGAATTCAAAATATTAAAATGAGGAAGTATCTGGGATTTTTATTTGTTATTGTTTTGATTATAGGGTGCAAAGTTGTGTCCTCAAAAAAATCTGGACCAACTATGTATGCGCAAAAAGAAAACAAAGCTAAAAAAGATTGGAAGTTAGTTTGGCAAGATAATTTTGAGGAAGCCGAAATAGATACTACAAAATGGACACGCATACCACCAAATAATGCTGATTGGGGCAATTATATGACCAGTGACCCACAGTGTTACTCACTTTCGGAGGGAAAACTGTCGTTAATTGGTATTAACAATCCAGATACCATTAGTGATCCACGACCATTCTTAACAGGAGGTATTTACACTAAAGGGAAATATGCCTTTCAGTATGGAAAAATAGAAATCAGGGCGAAATTGGAGAGTGCCCAAGGTGCCTGGCCGGCAATATGGATGCTTTCGGAAGAAAGTAAGTATGGAGCATATCCCAGAAACGGGGAAATTGATATTATGGAGCACCTGAATTATGACAGTATTATTTATCAAACCACGCATTCGTATTATACCTTGGAGTTAAAGCAAAAAGATAATCCACCTTATTATACGACGGTGGAATGTGATACCGAAGGATTCAATACTTTTGGCTTGGAATGGTATCCAGATAAATTGGTTTACACATTAAATGGGTTGGCGTCTTATACCTATCCAAAAATACCTGGAGTTGACCCATCGCAATGGCCTTTTGATCAGCCATTTTATTTGCTCATAGATCAACAACTTGGGGGTTCTTGGGTAGGAG
>JBATIW010000345.1:0-3093 GCA_049668005.1 Maribacter sp. | reverse complement strand
TAGTTAAGCTTGTTTTCAATTTTCTATTGTATATTATTGTTCTTTGTAAAATCAATGATTTCAGATATGTGCCCAAAAGCCAGTGCCGTCACGGTATCAGCTGCACCATAATAAATGGCTATTTTATCTTCGTCAATGGAATGTAAAGCAGCGCATGGGAATACCACATTGGGTACATCTCCAACTTGTTCATATAATTCAGTTGGGGCCAAAAGATACGGTTGCGTTCTATATTTTACTTTATCCGGTTCATTTTCATCAAGAATTGCAGAACCCATTGAATATCTAAATCCGTTACAAGTGTTTATAACGCCATGATAAAAGATCAACCAACCTTCATCGGTTAAAATTGGTACTGTACCGGCACCTATTTTACAGCTCTGCCATGCACTATCCTCAAAAGGTGTTACTTTCATAACACACCTATGTTCTCCCCAATATTTCATGTCCGGGCTAAAGCTAACATAGATATCCCCAAAAGGCGTATGGCCGTTATCGCTAGGTCTACTCATCATGGCATATCTATTTCCGATTTTTGATGGAAACAAAACCCCATTTCTATTGAATGGCAAAAAGGCATTCTCACACTGGAAAAATTCCTTAAAGTCGAAAGTATATGCAATCCCAATCGTTGGTCCATGATAACCATTGCACCAAGTGATCCAATACCTATCCTCGATGAAGACGACCCTTGGGTCATACTTGTAATCAGATTCGATCATAGCGGTATTTCCTTCCTTCATGACAATTGGCTGATGGTTTATTTCCCAACTAATCCCGTTTTTACTGAAGCCCGCAAAAATGTTCATTTGTACCGCTTTATTGTCACACCTAAATACTCCCGCAAAACCATCTTCAAATGACACAACAGCGCTATTGAAAATACTATTGGAAAGGGGTATGTCGTGCCTTTTAATTATTGGATTTTCAGCATATCGCCAAAGAACGTCCATACAATCATCAGGTTTATCTTGCCAGGGAATTTTCATTCTTTGTTTTCTTTAATTGAAATTATTAAATCTAATTTGGAATCTTTCGCACTTTATCTAACCAAGTAAATTTTAATATAATCGATGTCAGCACAAAGACGGCTAATGCAATTAATGATTTTGGATAATCACGTACCATAAAATATATAGGGAGTACGATCATACTTGATTGCCATATAATCCCAATTCCACAATTGAGCATATCTCCCCAGAATTCGTTGTTCCTTTCAATAGCCCCCCCTTCCTTCTTAATGGCTTTCAATACAGGTTTCCACCATCCCCAAGGATGTACGTTGTTGTAGAACGACTTCAAAACTTTCATATCGGTAGGTTTGCTCAAATATGTACCCAAGAAGGAACCCAACAGCGAGAATCCAAATATTATTGGAAACAAATAAATAGCATGTACGTTCGAAATATCATACAACAACGTTCCCTCATTAAAATTACCTTTATTGGTATCCATTACAAATTGTAAAGAGGCAACTACAAGACCCGCAAGCATTCCCCAAAAATATCCCCAGCCATTAAAACGCCACCAGACCCATTTTAAAAAGTTAGCGGCTACATACCCCCCAAAAAGCGCACTAGTAATCCACAAGGTAAGTGAGTTGATTGAATCTGCGAAAAAACCCATGAATACACCAAATCCAACTACCAAAAAGGAAGCTATATGGCTTGCTTTGATATAATGCCTGCTGCTCGCATTTGGTTTAAAATATTTTTTGTAAATATCGTTGACAATATAAGCAGGACCTGCGTTTACAAACGCAGAAAAGGTGGACATGAATGCAGCCAAAAGTCCAGCAAGAAGTAATCCTTTAACTCCAACCGGTACATGAAAATTAATGACCTTTGGAAGCAATAATTCCAAATCCCCTCCTGTTAGGCCTGCATCAGCTGCCATACCCGGACTCAAAGTGACCAACGCAATAACCACGATTCCGCCAATCAATAAATATCTCGGAATAAACAATATCAAATTGGTAAAACCTCCCATATATGCAGCTTCTTTGACCGTTTTTGTTGAAAGAATACGTTGCATGTCAAAACTTGGGGTGGGGCCTGCAATACTGGCAAAAAATCCTTTAAAGAGTGACATTCCGATAAAAGCGCCGAACATTTTATAACCCTCGGAATCGATTAAGGTATTAAACGCCTGATATTTTTCATCCCAATGGGTTCCTAGTTCCCATCCAAAAAAGACATTTTTCCATTCCTCGGTAATCACATTAGCAAGTTCAATATCACTAATAGTGAAAAAAGCATAGCCTGCCACAAGAAAACCGGCAATGACCATTATCAAATATTGTAATACCTCAGTGGCTACTACTGAAAACATCCCTCCTTTAATGGTGTAGATCGTAGTTAAAATTATGATGATAAGGGCATATGACTGATCTGATTCCAATAAGAGCATTCCGCCCATTTGCAAGCTAAAATCCCATGGAAGAATAATGGTCATGAACTTACCAACACCTTCAAAGAAATAAGCAATAAAACCTACTGCGGATACAATGGCAAAAATAGCTACTATTAGATGGGAGGCCCTGCCTGCCTTATCATTTCCAAAACGGGTCAAAATCCATTCAGAACCGGTCATAATGTTAGACTTCCGGATCCACACGGCCAAGAACATCATTACAAAAATCTGATTGAAAATAGGCCATAACCACATGAACATAAAACTCTTGACCCCGTAAAGAAAAAGGATACCAACCATCCAAGCCGTACCCGACACATCAAACATTCCAGATCCATTACTGAGACCCAGGAAATACCATTTAATGTCGTTGCCTCCCAGAAAATAGGATTTAAGGCCTTTAGACGCTTTTTTTGAAACCCAGATACCAACAATAAGGGTTAAGATTATATAAACGATAACTATGGATATGTCAATTATATGCATATGTTTCTATTCTGAATCTATGGAAATACCCCACGATTTATTAGGCATAGGTCCCATTTCAAATTCCAATGTGCCCCCAGCCATGATTTCATTATGACGAACGTAAGTTCTATTTAATTCAGCACCATTTAATTTTACTGATTGTATATATATATTTTCTGCAGATGTATTCGGTGCTAAAATCACGAAGTACTT
>JBATIW010000344.1:0-14027 GCA_049668005.1 Maribacter sp. | reverse complement strand
GGCAATTACCGAAGCTACAGCGGCCGTGATTTTATCCAAGGCTTCATCAGATGACGTCCAATCCTCTATGGGTTTTCCATGCTCCGGGAGCACCTGCAACTCCTTAAAATTGAAATTGTAGTCGTCGGATCTGAAATCAATATCCCATGGACATTTATCAATAAGTATGGGCATTACCTTGGCATTACCTTCCTTATATCGGTCAATGGCTCCTTTAAACTCGGACTGATCGATGAATTCAGAATGCATGAAGGCATCACTTACCAAAAAAAGGAAGATATCGGCAGCATTTAATCGGGATTCAATTTGGGGTTTCCATAGCTGCCCCTTATAAATGGGGTCATCATGCCAAATGGATATATCGTGGAGTTCTTTTAATGGTTGCAAATGACGCAATAGCTGAAGCATGATGTCATTGTCATCCGAAGTGTAAATTATGAATATATTTATCTTCCGGTCCATTTCATTAACAAATTACTGAGTATGAGGACAGTCTAAAATAGAGAATAATATCATTAAAGCCGGTATTATGATCAAAATATTTGTAGCGCGCTGAAGAAGATTAGCCCGCTACTCAAGGCTTGCATGGTAGCAGCAGAAAAATGCTTGTGCCAGCAGGGGATCAAACTATGCCCAACACCAAAACAGCTGTTACGCTATCTAATGTGTACCTATAAAGCATGATGTACAACATAACTTATAAGCACTAATCATTTTAGGGAGTCATTAGGATATATTATCTTAGTATATGCGTAGGAAATCATCAATAACTATATGAAAAATGTGTTAATCTGTGGAGCAGGAATGTCTGCTACCGATCTGATTTCGTACATGCTCATGCATGCTGATGAATACAACTGGAATGTTACGGTTGGTGATATTCTAGTAGAATCCGCAGAAATGAAAATTGATGGTCATCCAAGAGGGAAAGCGGTATACTTTGATTGCTACGATAATACAATTATGGAGCGTTATATTAAGGATGCAGACATCGTAATCTCGTTGTTGCCTCCCGGAATGCATGCCGCTGCAGCAAAAATTGCGCTTCAATATAATACACATGTGGTAACAGCTTCATATGCTAGCCAGGAAATGATGGATATGCATGAAGAAGCAAAAGAAAAAGGTCTTATTTTTCTAAATGAATTGGGAGCTGATCCAGGTATTGATCATATGAACGGAATGCGTTCTATAGATAAGATCAGGAATAAGGGAGGGGAGCCATTGGCATTTACATCCTATTGTGGCAGTTTGGTTGCCCCTGAGAGTAATGATAACCCATGGGGCTATAAGTTTACCTGGAGCCCAATGAACGTGATCATGGCAGGTAGTTCAGGAGCACGTTATTACAAAAAAGGCAATTTTCGTTGCATCCCCTATCATCGTTTATTTACCAATCCAAAAGTTATAGATATCCCTGATTTCAGAGCGTTTGAAGCGTACGAAAATCGCGATTCCGTAGTCTATAGAAAAAAATACAACCTTGATGACATTCCAACATTTATAAGGGCAACACTGCGTTATCCTGGTTTTTGCGAAGGATGGAATAATTTTATACAATTAGGATTAACGGCCAATAACTACCATATTGAAGGCAGTGAAAACATGACATACCGCCAGTGGGTCGCATCGTATCTACCAGATGATGACGCCAATCTTGAAAATACACTGGCAGACGTCTTACATATAGAAAGAGATGGAAAACTTCATGAACAATTGCTTTGGACAGAACTTTTGTCTGACAGACCAATTAGGCGGGTAAATGGAACTCCTGCCGAGATACTGTTGGATTTACTGATGGATAAGCTGAAATTTAAACATGGCGACACGGATATGCTGGTTTTTTACGAACGGATAGAATACAAACTCGAAGGCGAATTATTTGAACATATATCTTATTTGGTAACAAGGGGCTTGGATTATAGACATACCGCCATCTCTCGTACTGTTGGATTGCCTGCGGCAATCGGCGCAAAGTTAATACTAAACGGAGAAATTAAAAGCCCTGGTGTGTTGTACCCTTGGACCAAGGAAGTTTATGATCCTGTAATGGATGAATTGGCGGAACTGGGCATTGCTTACACCTCGCACGATAACGAGATTGCGCATTCGCATTATGGATAATGGGGACGAATATCTGGTTTTCATCTGCTAATAAAAGCTTCCAGGTAGTCTTTTGAATGTAAATTCTGATTATAGATTAGGACAATTAATTACTTTTGGGAAAAGACCCACCACTACTACTTCGGTGATGGAATATAATGTGGTGGTCTTATTTTACTCCAAGATTTATCTTATTACTAGATATGTTGGATAATTCTGTAAATTAGGGGATAGAACAACCAACCACTTCCTATGATCGGTTTCTTTCGTAAAATCCGTAAACAATTGGCTGACGATAACAAGCCGCTGAAATATGCCCGTTATGCTTTTGGGGAGATTGTACTTGTGGTCATTGGGATTTTGATTGCACTGTCCATAAATAATTGGAATGAGACAAAAAAAACATTTAAAAAAGAAACGATTTTGCTTGTAGAATTAAAATCTAATCTTGAAACCAATTTGATGAGACTAGGACAGGATATTAAAATCCAAAAAAGAGGAGCTTGGTGCATAGATTTCTTAATTGATCATATTGAAAATAAGAGACCATTCAACGATTCAATAGCCAAATATTTGCAGGAAGGCAATTTTGCCCCAGATGTAATTCTGACTTCTTCGAGTTTTGAAACGCTAAAATCAACGGGTTTGGATTTGATTAAATCAGATTTATTAAGGCAAGAAATTATAAATCTCTTCGAAGTAACTTATCCCTACCTAATGCAAGAAACCAAACGCATTGAAGATCAAGTTTGGCCTGCAGCTGTAGTACCGATATTTCAAAAACACTTAAGAATGAAAAAAGGGAGATGGTTTCCTAACAATTATGACTCAATGCTCAAAGATGAAGAGTTTTTAAATATGTGGAGTTTTAGATTGGAATTAAGAAAAAATTCCACTTTTAGTAAAAGTAGAGCAATGAAAGAAACAAATGATGTTATAGGATTGATACAAGATGAATTAATAAAAAGAGGCAAGTAGAAAAAGGGTTTATGCCAATAAAATCAAGCGAAGCCTAGCAACAACTATAATTAATTGATTGCCTCTGCATTAATTCAGTATCTTGTTAAGGTAACCACCAACCAACTACTTCCTATGATCGGTTTCTTTCGTAAAATCCGTAAACAATTGGCTGACGATAACAAGCCGCTGAAATATGCCCGTTATGCTTTTGGGGAGATTGTACTTGTGGTCATTGGGATTTTGATTGCGTTGAGTATCAATAATTGGAATACTAAGAATCATGAAACAAAAGAACTTCATAATTACCTAAAAAATATTCAGAATAACTTACAGGCCGATCTTCTTAGTATAGAGGAGATTAGAATTTTCAGAGATTCAACGGTAGCTTATTCTCAAAAATACTTGAGATTGGCCAAAAAAGATAAGATCACAGCTGACGACTTTATAAGCCTTGAGAATTCTGAATACAAGGTTCAATTTGATAAATATTTTAGATCACATAGAAGCGGCTTTGAAACGCTTAAAAATTCTGGTTTTATCGGCAAATTGACCGGTACTAATATTGAGTTGAAATTAAACGAGTATTACTTTATAATTGATAAAATTAACGAAGAAGAAGAAAGCCTTAATAATTCTATTGAATCTATGGAAAATATAGCCTTTAGTAATAATATTACACTTAGCTTGTTCAATATTCATAAAAAATTAAAAGCCAAAGAGACAAATTTCGATGCTCATAAAAAGGAAATTAAAAAACTTTTAAATTTCCCAAGTATGATGGGTGCTAATTTTAGAAATCGCGAAAACATTCCATTACGTCAAAATTATAGGCAAAGTGAACAAATCGCTCATGAATTAATATCAGAAATAGATGCTCTTATTGGAAATCAAGAATGAAGGTAAAATAACGAAAGGCGAACAACGCGCTATTATATACCAATACTAATAAAATTAATAAAACATGAAACGTATTCTTACAGCAATTGTTTTTACAGGAATTTTAATTTCTTGTAATTCATCGGACAAAACTAAAAACGCAAAACAGGAATCCTCAGCAACGGAAACTGTAACAGACAGTACATCAAATGATGTCAAGAAACAATTAAATGCTATTGATACCGACGAAGCTTTAATTGCAACAGCATTAATGGCTGCTCCCAACGAAAGCAGATCGGGATGTAAAGTTATTGGATATAATATGGCCGGTGAATTTGTGACGCTGAGAGAAGGAGATAATGAATTTATTGTTCTAGCAGATAATCCTAATCAGGATGGATTTAATGCCGCATGTTATCACAAAGACCTTGAACCCTTTATGGCAAGAGGAAGAGCCTTGAGAGCAGAAGGAAAGACAGCAAAAGAAATCTTTGCTATCCGTGAAGCAGAAATGAAATCAGGTCAACTTAAAATAACTACTGGATCGACTTTGCACATCTACTACGGGAAAAAAACAGTCTATGACGCTGAAACTTCAGAAGTTGAAGGTGCTCAACTCCGCTATGTGGTTTATATGCCGTGGGCCACATCAGAATCTACTGGCTTGCCAGAAGCCCCAAAGGCTCCAAACCATCCTTGGATTATGAATCCCGGAACACATAGAGCGCACATTATGATTTCACCTTTACCAGAAGATAGGGAGTAACCTAAATAACGAACTTAAATAAATGATCAACTTCTTCCATTATCGCAACAGGACGGAGCGTTCAAAAAACATTCAGTGAATGTTTTTAGCGAACGGGCCAGCCGGCGCGAAGGAGAAATGCAAAATCAAATGTCCAGTAGACATTTGGTGAAGATAACCGCTTGCAGACGTAATTAAACCACAAATAGCAGCTATGATTAATTTTTTTAGAGGGCCGAACGGTAAGCAAAGGTCTGGTAGACCTTTGATAGTGAGGAGCCAGCTGAGGCGAGGGAATTAAATAAAAGTACTATGATCAACTTCTTCAGAAAAATCCGTAAACAACTTGCTGATGACAACAAACCTTTAAAATACATGAGGTATGCTATTGGGGAGATTTTACTGGTTGTAATTGGGATATTGATTGCACTGCAGGTAAACAATTGGAATGAAGATTACAAAGTATCACAGGCCATTAAAAATGTTTTATCTGAAATTAAAGAAGATTTAATTCAAGACAAAGCAGAATTAGAGCGTAACATAGAAATACGTACTGAAGATTTTGAAGCACAAAAAAGAATAATAAACGTACTTGAAACAAATAAGGGTTTTAATGAAAATGTCCGTTCCGATTTAGGACGTATCCATTTGGCTCGAAATGTTTTCTTGGCTTCAAAGGGATATGATTTATTGAAAGAAATGAATCTGGGAGCCCTAAGGGATAAGGAGCTTCGGATTTTACTTACTCAGTATTATGAAAGGGATATTGCCTTGGTTCATCGAGAGTTTGCAGACGACAAACTGGAGTTTGAAAACTTTTGGCTACCATATGTGAGAATTCACTTTAAGGAATTTGTATTCGGTGATTATGCTGTTCCTCATGATTATTCGCAAATTTTAAATGACCAAACTTTATTAACGGCAACTAAAATGAATATCAATAATTTAAACAATACGATTAATGCATACAATTCAGCATTGAACACCGCTGTAAAATTAATAAATCAGTTACCCGAGTAGTTTTCAATTAAAGAATGAGCGAAAAAATTCGTTAGGCCTTGAACAGAAATTATTAATTACTAAAACATAAGGGTAACTGTGTTCCCCAACCAATAAAACATCAGTGATAGTGTATAATGTGATCGTTTATTAATTCCTAGATACTTATCTTATTTCTAGGCGTGTTAGATAGTTCTCTGTCTTAGGAAAAACAACCAACTACTTCTATAGAGTACATTCAACTGAAGCTGGCAAGTATTGGTACGCAACTCCGCTGTTCCCGCCCCTTAGCAATTTGACACTGTCCGTCACTAAACCAAAATACTCATCTGATATTAATTTATTGACAAATAAATTGAAAACAAACTTCATGTAATAAATTCCATATGATTTTCGTCATTTTTACTTCGTGATTTCTGTTTTAGGTTTATAGGATAAATTAACACTCATGAAATTTTACCCCGGTTTGTTGGTTATTATAAGCCTTTTTTTAATTGGATGTGAAAAGGAAAATAATACAAAAAATGAAGAAGAACATTTTAGATTTGACGCAGAAATTTTATTATATGAACCCTCCTATGGCGTATTAGATCTAAATCCTATTGTCAAAAACTTTACCTATCAAGTTACTAATGGAGACGCGGGCGAAAATATAGAATTACCAAAAGCAAATTATGAAACCATGTTAAAAGATCTTAAACATAAGAATGGCTTTGCTATGGCTGTATATGAATTCTCCGTCGAATACACAATTTAATGAAATGAAGACCATGTGTAATTCAATAATTGCATTAATTTATAATGAATTAAACGATAAAGATAATAACACTAATAACAGACCTATAAACTATGGCAGCAACTAGTTATACCTGTGGCATCAGTCTCGAACCTTTATTAGGAATCACAGTAGGTGATAAATTTGATGAAATAGTAAATCAATTTCCTGATAATGAAGCACTTATTGTACATCATCAAAATGTTAAGTTTACATATATAGAGTTGCAAGAACAGGTGAATATTTGTGCGAAAGCACTATTAACCACTGGCATTAATAAAGGGGACAGAGTAGGTATTTGGTCTTCCAATCGTTATGAGTGGACTGTCTTGCAATTTGCCACTGCCAAGGTGGGTGCCATATTGGTTAATATTAACCCTGCTTATCGAATCCACGAATTGGAATATGCGCTAAACCAGTCTGGGTGCAGCATGTTGGTCATTGCCGATAAATTCAAAACCTCTGATTATCAAAAGATGTTATTGGAATTGGCCCCTGAATTGGCATATGCTGAAATTGGGCAGCTTCACGCTACTATCTTACCGGAATTAACAACCGTTGTTTCCCTCTCCAAAACCCCACCTAGGGGAATGCTAGCCTGGTCTGCCTTTCTCAATAAATCAGAAGCATGTTCCACGGCTAAGTTGGAAGAAAGGCAAAGGGAACTGAGTTTTGATGATCCAATAAATATCCAGTACACCAGTGGAACTACTGGATTTCCGAAAGGGGCTACGCTAAGCCATCATAATATTTTGAACAACGCTTACTTTGTGGCCAAGACCTTGGAATACACTGATAAAGATCGTGTTATCATACCTGTGCCCATGTACCATTGTTTTGGTATGGTATTAGGGAATATGGGATGTATGACGCAGGGTGCAACCATGATTTATCCCAGTGAGGGCTTTAAACCACTTGCGGTGTTGCAGGCAGTAGAAAGAGAAAAAGCAACAGCTTTATATGGTGTGCCCACTATGTTCATCGCTGAATTAGAGCACCCTGAATTCAATAACTTTGATTTAAGTAGCTTGCGTACGGGTATTATGGCAGGAGCTCCCTGTCCGGTAGAAGTCATGAAAAAAGTACATTCTTTAATGCATATGAAAGATGTACAAGTGGCTTACGGAATGACAGAAATAAGTCCAGTATGTACCCAAACAAAAATAGGTACACCTCTTATTAAACAGGTAAGCACGGTAGGTAAGGTTCATCCTCATTTAGAAATCAAGATTATTGATGAAGAAACCGGCCAAGTGGTACCGCTTGGGGTATCGGGTGAACTTTGTGTAAGGGGATACAGTGTAATGCTAGGATACTGGAAAAATGAGGAAAAAACTAAAAAAGCCATTGATTCGGCCCGATGGATACATACCGAAGACCTGGCGACCATGGATGAAGAGGGGTATGTCAATATTGTGGGCCGCATCAAGGACATGATCATCCGGGGCGGGGAGAATATTTATCCAAAAGAAATTGAGGAATTCTTTTATACCCATCCCAAAATAAGCGACGTAAAGGTTATTGGTGTTCCTGATGCCAAATATGGGGAGGCTGTGATGGCCTGGGTGCTATTAAAAGAGGGTGAAAAGGCGACTGCTGAGGAATTAACCGAATACTGCAAAGGGAATATTGCACATTTTAAGGTGCCCAAGTACTTCAAATTCACAGCGTCCTTTCCCATGACCGTTACCGGTAAAATCAGAAAGATAGAAATGCGTCAAATAAGTATTAAAGAATTGAATTTAGATACCGTGAATACAATTGAGACTGCATAATCATTTTGATTCCCGTTAGATAGTTTTATTTATCCGAACCACCCTTCTCGATATAAACTACCGTGCTGTAATGGTTGGGCAATATGTTCTCATTTAATGAATAGTGCATTTCATTTCCATAAATAGTTTTAAGCTAAGAGCTGACCTACTAAAATGAGGCAAGTTTACATGCCCATGCCAGCCATTTTTAAGCTGCCAAATCAAGCCTTTAAAAATATAGCATTCCTAATTTCCGAAGGTTATACGCATCATTTATCATAAGTTATTTTTATACATATCATATTAAATATAAATAAAAATAAATGAATGTAATTTTAGACCTTTGACAAAACAAAACAAAATATTATGGAAAATAGCCTTTTATTAAAATCAGAAAAAAATGAAATTTCGGCCAAAAGTACTAAGATTGCCATAGCCCAAGGTGACGGCATCGGTCCTGAAATTATGAAGGCCACTTTAAAGATAATGAAAGCCGCTGGGGCAGAGATTGAGACTGAACCTATGGAAATAGGAGAACAGGTTTATTTATCAGGAAACAGTTCTGGTATTACTGAAAAGGCTTGGGATACCATTTCCCGTATAAAAGTAATTTTAAAAGCACCTATTACTACGCCACAGGGAAAAGGGTACAAAAGCCTTAATGTAACCCTTAGAAAATCATTAGGCCTATTTGCAAATGTTAGACCAGTCAGCGCACTGCATCCCTTTGTAAATACTAATTTCCCTAATATGGACATTGTGGTCATCAGGGAAAATGAGGAAGATCTTTATGCAGGCATAGAGCACAGGCAAACTGAAGATGTTGTACAATGTCTTAAGTTAATTACACGACCCGGTAGTGAGAAAATCATCAGGTATGCATTTGAATACGCTAAAGCCTATGGAAGAAAAAAAGTGACCTGCATGGTTAAAGACAATATCATGAAATTAACAGATGGTCTGTTTCATACTGTATTTAATGAGATTGCCCTAGAATACCCGGAGATTGAAAGCAACGCACAAATCATCGATATTGGAGCAGCAAAACTCGCTGCTTCCCCGGAAAATTACGATGTAATTGTCACTTCTAACCTCTACGGTGACATTATATCAGACATCGTTGCTGAAATCGGAGGATCCGTAGGTATGGCGGGCTCTGCCAACATCGGAAAGAATGTTGCCATGTTTGAAGCCATCCACGGTTCGGCTCCTGATATTGCCGGACAAAAAATTGCGAATCCATCCGGTTTGTTGAATGCGGCTGTAATGATGCTAACGCATATTGGACAAGCTCAGGTTGCTGACAAAATCAAAAATGCCTGGTTGACTACACTGGAGGATGGTATCCACACGGCTGATGTTTATCAGGAAGCGTTTAGCATTGAGAAAGTAAGCACAGAGGATTTTGCTGACGCGATTATTGAGCGCCTGGGTTCCACCCCAAAAAAGTTACCCATTAGTTACTTGACAAAAGGTTCTGGAGCCATTCTTATCCCTGAATACAAAAGGCAGGATTCGACTAAAGAGCTTGTTGGTGTAGATGTATTTATTGATTGGAAGGGTCATGATCCAGAGATTATTGGAAATAACTTAAGCAAGGTAAATGCCCACAATCTTAAGCTCAAAATGATCACCAATAGGGGCGTAAAAGTTTTTCCACACGGATTAAACGAAACGTATTGCACCGATCACTGGAGATGCAGGTTTGTATCTCGGGATGCTCAGATTAAAACTAAAGAACCCAAGTATGAGGGGATTGAATATGAGCAGGTAATTGCTTTGTTGTCCAAGCTTCATCAGAATGCTTTTGATGTAATCAAAACAGAAAATCTCTATGAATTTGATGGAAAAAGAGGGTTCTCTTTAGGCCAGGGTGAATAAACCATTTACTATTCATTAAAAAGAAACCCGTTCCACTTGTAACACGGAACGGGTTTTTTATTGCACTGGCCCACCATTCGCATTTCAATCATCTCGCAGACGTCCTGTACATCCTCAAAAAAGTTGGGAAATTATACATACTTCCTTGCCAAGTCTGCCAATTCTTTTGGATTACTCCTTTGATTGCTACTTATAGTTAGGAATTGATTAGAACACTGCCTTAAGTTGTCTTATAAAATTGTAAATTATGCCTTCTAAAAAACAACAGCTATGCGCTTACAAAATTCTCTTTACTATGGTGCGGCCATGGCCTTCCTTTTTTTATCGGCCTGTCAATCTCCTAAAAAAGAATCCGCTACCCTACTTATTCATGGGGGGGCAATTTATACTGTAGACTCATCTCAGACGATGGTTGAAGCAGTAGCTACGAAAGACAATATCATTCTTTTTGCCGGCAGTCTTGCTGAAGCTGAGCAATACAAAAGCAATCAAACACAACTGATAGATCTGGAAGGCAAAACGATGACTCCGGGTTTAATCGAAGGGCATGGCCATTTTATGGGATTGGGTTATAATGAATTGAACCTAGACCTGATCAACACTACCAGCTATCAGGAAATCGTGGATCTCGTAGCCGAGAAAGTTAGCACAGCAGCTCCGGGAGAATGGATTACCGGTAGAGGATGGCATCAAAGTAAATGGGATGAAATGCCGGCCGAAACCGTGAAGGGCTTTCAGACGCATGATATGCTTAGTGCAGTATCCCCAAATAATCCTGTTTACCTGCGGCATGCTAGTGGCCATGCAGGCTTTGCCAATGCCAAGGCCATGGAAGTAGCAGGCATTACCGTATTATCTAAGGAAGGAATTAACAAGTTTGAGGTAAAAGGTGGCGAAATAATACGGGATGACACTGGAAGACCAACAGGCGTTTTCAACGAGCGAGCCCAAAGCTTAATTACTAAGCACATTCCCGAGAACACACCAGAGAAAGATGCCAAAGCTTTTGAATTGGCTGTTGCCGCATGCCACAGAAATGGTATTACCGGTTTTCATGATGCCGGCATAGGAAAGGGGACCATTACCCTCTATGAAGAAATGAAAGCAACTGATAAAATGAAAATCCGGCTGTATGGAATGCTTACGGGCTGGGACAAAGAGTTGCTTAATGAATGGTATGAAAAAGGCCCTATGGTAGACCCGGACAATTTAGTAACCATCCGCTCGGTGAAATTAAACTGCGATGGTGCCTTGGGATCACGAGGCGCTTGGTTATTGGAATCCTATACTGATAGGCCAGGGCACTTTGGGCATGAAACACTCCCGATGGCGTTTGTTAAAGAGACTTCACTAAATGGATTACAAAATGGTTTTCAGGTATGTTCGCATGCGATAGGCGACCGGGCCAACAGAGAAATTCTAGACCGTTATGAAGCTGCTTTTGTAGCATTACCAAACTTAGCAACCAATCACAGGTTTAGAATTGAGCATGCACAACATCTACATCCGGATGATATTCCTCGCTTTGCCGAATTACAGGTTATCCCGGCAATGCAGGCTGTACACTTGTCTTCTGACAGACCTTGGGCCATAGACCGTTTGGGTGAAAAGCGAATCAAAGAAGGGGCTTATATGTGGCAAGAGCTACTGCAAAGTGGTATACCCATTGTAAATGGCACCGATGTACCAGTAGAACCACTAAACCCAATTGCCAGCTTATATGCCAGCGTAAGTCGGAAAACGTTAAAAGGCACCCCTGAAGGAGGCTATGAACCAGCGCAAAAGATGACAAGGGAACAAGCCCTGAGATCCTATACCTTGGATGCTGCCTATGGCGCTTTTGAAGAAGACATCAAAGGGTCTATTACAGTTGGAAAACTGGCAGATTTCACTATTTATAACCAGGATATAATGAAGGTGGAGGAAGAGGAATTCTTAAACACAGCGATAGTCATGACCATTTTTGATGGCAAAGTAGTCTATGCCGAAGGGGAATAAAGTAACTCGAACCTTTTCGTTTCATAAAATACAAGAGGATCGACTTTCTTAGAGGGCCGAACGGAAAGCAAAGGTCTGGTAGACCTTTGATAGTGAGGAGCCAGCTGAGGCGAGGGCATTAAATAAAAGTACTATGATCAAATTTTTCAGACAAATACGATTTGACCTTATGGAGAAAAACAAAACAGGAAAGTATTTGAAATATGCCATTGGTGAGATTATTTGTTGAGGTGGAACTTGACTTTTAAGCTATTTCTCTATTAGTTATTAGCAAGAGGAAGGTTCATTTTCCTAAGGATATCAACATATCTGGGGTTATCCTTAAATTGATTATAATAGGGGTATCTTGTTGAAATATAGGGCATGAAATTATCTCTGACTTCATAACCCTTTTCAAGAGTTTCCATTGCTTTGTCAATGTTTCCCAATTTGATATATCTTTCTGCTTTTACATCTGCACTCATATAACAGTCATCCCCATATATGTCATTCATCCTAAACATTTCCTCGATGGCTGCAATATGACCTCTTTCACCAAAAGTCTTTAAAACAGCTTCCCTACCCTGCTTATTCCAATGTCCAAAATTCCCTACTTTTTCATCCCATAATTTAATCCATTTTTCATATTCACCTTTTTTATAGGCATCCTCCATTTTTGCATTAGGTAAATTTCCTCCTGAAAACCAATCATTTGGATCAATTGAAAGGGCTTTCTCAAAAGCCTGAATAGCACCTTGACTATCATCATTGTTATACAACATCACAACGCCATAAAGTCCTAGAACCAATGGTTTCATTGGGTCTAATTCAAGCCCAAAATTGGCTTGCTGGTCAGCCTCGTTTGATTTTCGTAGCGTCATTAATAAATGGGCATAATACAATCTGCAAAAGGCATCGTTTGGATCCAATTCAATGGATCTTAAAAATTCTCTTTCGCCTTTCTCCCAATCCCATTCAGTCCAAACTGCAAGAAGAGCTGCTACATAATGAGCCTTCGCAGAATTTGGATCCAATTCAAGCGCCTTATTTAGATATGGATATACTTTTGGCAGGGTAACGGATTTGGGTAAATAGCCAAAAAAACTAAACAACCCCCATGCATTTGCCAGTCCCGCATAAGGTTCTGCCCATTCGGGATCTAGTTCAGTAGCCAATTGAAAATACTCTAAAGCTTTTTTAATCGACTGTTCATCTAGTTTTTCCCAATAATAGAGTCCTTTTAAATAAGCATCATAAGCTTCCGGATGCACTTTTCTTGATTTTGCCAACAAATTTTCTTCCTTCGGCGTTAGCACAATATCAATTTCTTTTGAAATTTGTTTGGTCACGTTATTATAAAAATTCAGAATTTCTCCTTTTTCAATACGGTAATCCTTAACCCAAAGTTGTTGTTCTTCAGGAAATGCGCGAACCAATCTAATTTGAACACAAATAGTATCTTCTCCCATACACGTGATTTCACCTTCAATCGCTGCATCAACGTTTAATTGATTAGCGATTTCAGGAATAGAGGCCTTGGTGTCTTTAAAAGAATTGGATGAGGTTTTTGAAGGTACTCTCAGCGCACTAATTTTCTGCATATCACCTATGAGGGATGATTGCATTCCGGCGGCAAAATATTCCAAACAATCAGTGCCTGTAAAATTATCAAACGGCAATATGGCTAAAGAATGAATGGCTCCTTTTTGGGCATTACCAAATTTTTGTATGGACCATGTGCTACCTGTAACAACCAGAATTATCAAAACCAGAATGCCAATGACATGCTTCACCGCAAAGGGTTCGCTCTCTGTCGGGGTAGTTACGTCTTTAGGCAGCGTACGTTCAATCCCCTCGGGGCCAATATCAAAAATCCATGAAAGTATTAGTGTGACGGGAAATCCCAACATTAAGATAGTAATGATCATTTGCATCACCCATGGATCGGCTTCAAAAC
>JBATIW010000343.1:0-3405 GCA_049668005.1 Maribacter sp. | reverse complement strand
ACCTATAAGACCGATGAAGATGGCTATGATGTGATTTTTAATATTGAGGAGAACTTTACCTTAATTCCCTATGCAAACTTATTCAGTTCTTCCAATGACGATTTCGCTTTTAGAATTGGCATGCAGGAATTTAATCTTTTAGGAAAGAACATTACGTTGGGAGGGTTTTATCAATACGACATATTCCATTCATATGGACTTAATCTAAGGGCTCCTTATTTATTTTCAAATAAGTTGGGACTTTCCCTGAGCTATAATGATTTTGCGACTCAAGAACCCGTTTTTTTCAATAACACAAGTGCGGACTACAAGTATCGGAATAATGGTTTCGAAGTCATGGGCCTCTATGAGCTCAATTTCAAGAATAGGGTGGAGTTGGGATTTAGTCTTTTCACAGAGGAATATCAATATCTTTCTGGTGCTACCCAAGTAGACATTCCACAATCACTGAATGTAGATAAACATTTGTTCAAATTTATATTTAGCCATGAGGATATTGAATATCACTATCAATATTTGAATGGATTCAGAAGTACCCTTAATTTCCAATATGTACAAAGTTCTGATGAGACGCTCCCTGAATTTTTATTGGGGTTCAATGATTTTGTCTTTTACAAACGTGTAGGTCAAAAAGGCAATTGGGCCAATCGATTGCGATTAGGTTTGGCCAGTAATATGGATACTCCTTTTGCACCTTTTTCAGTAGATAATAACTTAAATATCAGAGGGGTGGGAAATACAATAGATCGTGGTACAGCGGCCATAGTATTCAATACGGAATATAGACAAACTCTAATAGACAAAGACTGGTTTGTTTTACAAAGTAACTTGTTTATTGATGGTGGATCATGGCGAAATCCTGGCGGAGATTTAAGTGATTTTGGAGATGACGAAAACATTAGAATATATCCTGGGGTTGGATTGCGATTCATACATAAGCGAATTTTCAATGCAATATTTAGGATTGATTATGGCCATGGCATAACAAAAAACCCTTCTCGGGGAATTGTATTTGGAATTGGGCAGTATTTTTAATGCACCACTTATGCTGCCAAAAAAAGGAGACACAATGAAGTTTTGACTATTGTTGAATAAATAGTTGAATATTTTTAATAAGCCCTTGTCAACTTGGTTATGAGTTCAGTATTTTTGCAATATAGCAATGTAAAATTGTTCGTTATTATCAATTCAAAATCTCTTGATTTAATGATTATTATTTATTCATCGGTTCTCAGAAAAATCGGCATATGTTCGCTTTTGTTTTTATTTATTTCTATTAATGGTTTTTCACAGGATCCATTGCAAACAGTTGTTGCTAAAAATGGGGATGGTATTTTTTCGATGCTTAGGAATGAAGGCATAAACATTGTTAAATACTATGCCGAATTTCTTGAATTGAATCAGGATAAAATCCAAAATGGGAGCCATTTAATTGTTGGGGAAGAATATGTAATTCCAGATGCACCTGATTCTTTCAAAAGAAGGGGAACAAAAATAGTAATGCCAGAAGCTAAGGAAGCCCCTATATTTGAAGGGGAATTAGCTTCTTTGAGAATTAAGGATAGTACACTTGAACATGCGGTATTTTATGTATTGACCAACAGGGGAAAAGCTGTTGAAGAAGGGGCCAAGAAATCAAAAGATGGGATTGCGGTAAGAATGGCAAGGAAATTGCTTGAAAGTAGTGCAAAGGTTTACCTATTGAATAGTAGTCCTATTGACTCTTTGGATTTGATCGATTTTGTGAGCGTAATAAATAAAAAGTATTTAAAACATAATGGGGACTATCAAAGGTTATTGGTAATCAATACCGATGACATGAGCACAAAATCAAAGACCGATGTTGCGGTTTATCATTATGCAGAAAGTAAGGAAGGCAAGGAATTTGCGGATAATATTTTAAAAGTTTTCGGTAAGAACACGATTAAATATAAATCCTTGAATGAATATTCCGAAGTTTTCATCGATACCGATAGAATTGCTTTTGCAAAAAATATTTTACCGACCATTACATTTATTGATATGGGTGCAAAAAGTACCAACAATGAAAAAACCTTAAAGGTGACTACAAACAAAAAATATATTACCGACCTTATAACCAGTGGAATTTTATCCGATTATTCCAATACGGTGTTTGAGGATAATTAGTAAAAAACAAGCATTGAGAAACAAGATAATAACATACCTATTATTGTTGGTTGGCATGCTACTTGCCAGTGCACAGGATTCATACCTTTCGGTAACGGCGGAGAAAGGAGATGGTATCTACTACCTTTTACGAAAACAAGGCGTTAATCCGTATGAATCTTTTGATGATTTTATCGCCATGAATTCGGATAATCTTCGTGACAGCGTCCATTTATATGAGGGGAGAAATTACAAAATCCCTAGAATTAAATTGGATAGTATTGCCATAGTAGATTCAATTCAAAAGAAAACGAACGAAGTAAAAATAATTGAGGGAAAGTCTTTTCCTATTTTTGGCAGCGGCCATGAGACCGTTCTTACTAAGAGTGAAAAGCTTAAGGGTGCGGTATATTATCTGGTGTCCGGGCACGGTGGGCCAGATCCAGGTGCGATGGCCCTTTACGGGGATAAGAAAATTTCAGAAGATGAATATGCCTATGACATTACCTTACGATTGGCTAAAGAATTAATGTCTCACGAGGCAACTGTATATATCATTATTCGAGACGAGAATGATGGAATTCGCGATGATCGAATCTTGAAGATAGATCATGATGAGGTCGCTTATCCGAACAAGGTCATACCGTTAAATCAAGCCGCTCGATTAAAACAGCGCGTTAATATTGTAAACGATCTCCACAAAAAACATCGGGGCCAGTTCCAACGGCTCATTGTAACCCATGTCGATAGTCGTAGCAAAGGCCAGAATATCGATGTTTTTTTCTATCACCACGAAAAAAGCAAGAACGGAAAGAAACTAGCGGAAAGTATTCATAAGACTTTTCAAAAAAAATACAAAAAGTACCAACCCAATCGTAGCTATTCAGGTACTTTCGAAGACCGAACTTCACTTTATCTAGTCAAAAAGACGCACCCCGCAATGACATTTATCGAGATAGGTAATATCAGAAATAGTAAAGACCAGAAAAGGATTTTGGAACCGGATAATCGTCAAGCCTTGGCTAAATGGATTTCCGAAGGTGTTATATTGGATTTCGAAGGGGGTGAGATAGGACCTATTCGCTAGATGGCAATCTTTCTTTTATAATAATCGTATAACTTTTCTGGCCCTGCACCCAAGTAGTTTTTTAGATGGATTACCCCGAAATAATATTGCAATTTTAATACCCCCAGCTTCCTGTACTTCCTAGCAGAGGTTTTAACATGGTAAGGGAGTATCTTAAAATTTGTTTTTTGATATAATCGACCGATTAACTC
>JBATIW010000342.1:0-3829 GCA_049668005.1 Maribacter sp. | reverse complement strand
TTACTAAGGGGTCTCGTAAAATATGCAACTTTTTGACTGTTCTTGCATTGAAATCCAATAGCCTGTCATGATCGGGAATAAAAACGCCATCAATCAAAACCAATGGCGGATCCCCCGCATAAGCCTCATCATATATTTCAAGTTCTTCCTTGACCCAGAACGTATATTTTCCATTTGGTAGTTTCTTTACCCAAACATTGTTAACAACCTCAACCAAGGTCTCGCGCAAGGTGTTGAAACGGGTATAGTCGTCCAAGTCGATCACTACGGGAATCCCACCATCAAAAGGGTCTTTGGTAGCTATGGATAAGATCGAATCGGGTTTTACACTATAGTATCCATTTTCAATCTGATTATGTATACTGCGCTTCACAATCGCATTTTTATCCAAAGGTGAGATAGTGAAATTTCCAAAATCCAGTCCGGAATAGTCTAAACCCCGCTCTTTGGAGAACGTTACCTTATAGTTCTCAGGAGCATCATCGACCACTTGGGCCAATATGGCCTTCGCAGTGTATTCCTTACTGACATAGGTGTAAAAATTTCCATCCGTGTCGGTAATCGCGGATCGTATTTGGAAATCCGTTCCGGGAATGGAAATAACCACCGTCTTATCAATGGCAGGAAGGTTTCCTTCCTTTTGAACTACTTTTCCAAAGAACAATTCCCCGCGTTGTTCCGGAAGAAAAATAGAATCATTAACGGTTTTGTCAATGGTTTTATCAACCCCTAAATATGTCCTTGAAAAATCCGCCGCATCCAATGGGCTGTAACGGTTCAAGGCATCAATCTTGCGCACGCTGATGGAATAGTTGCCATACCCTAAGGGGCCTTTGAAATTTCTAGGCACCAACGCTATTTTTTCACGTTGACCATATTGTTTCTTATCGGTCATCAAAACGATCGTGCCATCGTCTTTCTTCTTTTTACCCGTTTGAATCTGGGACTTTTCTTTTATACCGACATTTGCTGCTATGGTCGAGTCCACTGCTGTGGCTAAAACTGCCTCTTGATCAGTTCGATAGGGATTTACAATGGCAATGTCATCTTTAAACAATTGTTCATGACCTGCATTCTTCATCCATTGGGTATAGCCGATAAGTTTATAGTTGCCAGAAGGTATCGACACCGGAATAAAAAAATCACCTTGTCCCCTGCCCCCTTCCAAACGGACTTTTTGAACCAACTGCGTTGTCAGGTCTTCGCCGACCAATTCAATATAGGCCATGCTACTAATATTACTCAGTTTGTTCGACTGGGTATTGATACAGTAGAGGCTATAGTACACATATTCCCCAGGAAACAATACCGAGGCGTTATAGTGTACATATACCTTTTCCAAAGGCAATTTTTTCAATTGCGTTAACTCTGCCGGGTTTTTTACAACATACTGCGCGTTAAGCATCCCATATTGAAGAAACAGTAATCCCAGCAGTATTAAAATCTTTTTCATAATTAAACTATTCTATCCAAAATTCGGGCACAACATTACTACCCATTGTCGTGCAATCCCCACAAATTGATGGCACATATATATACGGTCCTGGACAAGTACCAATATTTTGGGTATTTTCATCCACATACCTGATTAAATCTAAATTCACCATTTCAATAATAGACTGGGGGCACGGATTTCCGCCATCCGGTCCAGAATCACAATAGGAACGATGTGATTCAAGTGAAGAATGTACTCCACAATTGAATGGAAACGGCGGCAGGGGTTCATTTGCATAAAAATCAGTATAATTAAAGAACATGCGTTTTTTAGAGGTCGAAGCCACATCAAAGAAACCAATTACTGAACCTTGTACCCCGTCGTTTGAAGTAACATTGCCTTCAATAAAACCCGGCTGTACTTGCGAAAAAATATTCTCTGTTTGACTAAAATCATTCAATTGTTCGTAAAATCCATATGATGCTATTCCTGTTACCAGCTGACTTATTTCTATGCTATAGCGATGTGATATTATAAAGTTATCCTTTCCAATAAATCGTACCATAAATTTATCCACCCCGCTGCCAGTAGTGTTCAATTGGGTCTGGATAATGGTGTTAGAAGTAACCGTATTATAACACGTTTGCTGTTCTTCTTGGCGTTCAACAATCTCTAAATTATAGGTTGGTACAGGAAGGGCACATGGGTCATAGTTAGTCAGCTTAAACTCATAAGGAGACCAGCTAGGGGCAATAATCCTATAAGTTTCATCATAATTATACCTGAAATTTTTGGCATTTCCAACAACGGACTCATTATCAATAAAAATACCGATTCCTTCGACTCCCGTATCGCTAATTACTTTTTCAGCATATGCGTTTATAATTTCTGATGTTCCATTTATTGCCATAGGTTTTGAAGAATAACCCCTTCCTTCGGCAGTTGTAATTTCCAATTGGTAAGAATTACCATTCACAGCAGCGAATTGAACTACGGATTCATAAATACCCGGGCTTGATTCATTAAAGTTATACTCAATACCAGAATCATCTACCACCACTACCTGGGCATTCTCCACATAATTTACAAAATCGCGATCTATGTCTCGAACAGGGATATAAGGGGTGAAAACAGAATCAAGTTGCAAATCAACTAAGCTATCTATCCTACTCAAGCGAATTTGGTGATTTTTTACCTCGTTGGTCAAAGTGCCCTCAACAACTAAAATTTCTTTCAATTCATTTGACGAAACAGTGTCCAAATCTATCTCATCAATGCACGACATAACACACGCCAACACCAAAGTGAAGGTCATAAAAACTATACTATTTTTTAAAGAGACTTTCATCAAAACTTAAAATTATAGGTTATTGAAGGTATTGGCACAGCAAAAATTGAGCTTTGCAGGGCCTTTACTTCACCATTCTCAGTCACAAAAAATACCGAATAAGGGTTATTTCTTCCTAAGACATTATATACGGAAATTGTCCAGAAACTATGGGCGAATTTCTTGATCTTATGATTGCCTTCAATATTTATCCCTAAATCAAGTCTAAAATAGTCTGGTATCCTAAACTCATTTCGATTGCTATAGGCCACGAAATCTGCGTTGTTAAATCGAAATGTACCTATAGGATACGTTACTGGACGACCTGTCTGATAAACAAAATTGGCAGAGGCACTATAACGGCGCGTAAATTTATAATTGGCTATTAGACTTACATCATGGGGCTTGTCATAATTTGTAGGGAAAAATTCTCCATTATTGATGCGTTCTTCACTAAACTCGCTATCGAATTTTTGTAAGGAGCGGGAATACGTATAGCTTAACCACCCATTTAACCTTCCTCGGTTCTTCCTTGCCAAGAATTCAACCCCATATGCCTTTCCATCGCCCTGCAGCACTTCTGTTTCAATAGTTTCATTCAATAAGAGTTTGGCGCCTGTTTTAAAATCGATTACATTCTTAGTCGTTTTATAATATCCTTCCAAGCTAATTTCAAATTCGTTATCCTTTAAATTCTGATATAAACCCAGAGCGTACTGATTGCCTCGTTGGGGTTTTATGTTGGTATCCGAGAGTTTCCAGGTATCAATCGGAGAGACCGTGGTGTTATTTGAAAGGGTGTGGATAAATTGATATCCATTATTGAAACTGGCTTTTAAGGACAAATCAGGCTTCAGAAAGTATCGTGCCGAGGCTCTTATCTCCGGCCCCCCATAGGTTTTAATAATCTCATTATTCCCATATTCCTGGGAATCAATCTGCGAACTTTCACTCTTGGGAACCCCATTCGCATAAATTCGTTGTACAGATTTTCCAAGAGCGGCGTAAAACGAATAACGTAGGCCAATATCGACCATTAAATTATCATCTATCTTAAATTCATCTGC